>JANXTV010000074.1 GCA_025352185.1 Oligoflexia bacterium | reverse complement strand
GACGAGGTGCCTCGGTAAAGTAACGATCGGACTGCCTGCGGGGGTCGGCTGAGTGCCTGGAGTTTTCGTCTCGCTCATTCTCTATTCCCTCACTTCGCCATCACGACATCGCGAAGCATTTCGCGATGAAAATTTTTCCGGCGTTTCACGAGCGAATCGAATTTTTCGTCCGTTTTCCGCTGAAAGTAAAATTCGCCCGGGTTACGTAGCTCTCCGGTAATCGCGAGGCCCTCGAAATCGACTTCGGACTTACTTTGGTAAACGATCTTCGGTTTCTTCGCACCCGTCGCGTGCTTCGCCGGTTCGGCCGCACTCGCGTGCATAGCGTAGAAAAGGCCCGCGCCGAAAGAGATCACCCCGATGGTACCTAAAATTAATGCTCGAAAAGACCAGCTCATGCCGTGCTCCAAACCCATTTCGGAAATAAACCCTGTTTTTTCGAACATCGTGTTCTCCTTTAGACGGCCAGGCGACTCCGCGCGAGGCTCACTTCTTACCTTTACGTTCTTTACAAACTTCACTTAGATGCTGAACTGCCATCCGCTCAAAGCCCGACGTTTCGTCGAGGAGCTTATCCGCGAGCTTCGCGCACTTCCCGGGATCGGTTTCGGCGATCCGCGCCGCTAGGTGGTAGACCACCGATGGACGGTTCGAATCCCCCCCGGCCTTCGTCGCTCGGGCAAAAGTTTTCTCGGCCTCGGTCTGCCCCATCCCCTGTTCCGAAATCGCGATCCCATCGATCACGTCGGGCTGCGGAGCCACGGCGGAAACCTGGGTCCAGTAAGGCTTCGCCCGCGAAAAAATTCGGTAATAGTTTAAAACCGCGCCCCGATTAAATTTAGCTGCGAGAAAGAGCTCATCCTTTTCGATCGCCTGCTTAAAGTACTGGTTTGCTTCGGCGATCCGGATCCAGTCCTCCTGGCCGGAGCCCGACGCGATAAGGACCCCGCGGTTATTTAATGCCGCCGCGGCTTTCGGATTTAGGAGCAACGCACGTTCGTAAGCGATCTTCGCCACCAGCGGCTTTCCTTCACCCCAAAGGAGATTTCCGTAATCGATCCAGGCCGGCGCATCCTTCGCATTATCGATGAGGTTCTTCCGAACCCGTTCAAACGCGGCCGTACGTCCCTCTTTACCGCCGTCCGCCGGTTGGCCGGAGAGTCGAAATTTATCGCGGAATCCCTGCGCCCGCGCGGGAGCAACCACGCCGAAGTCCGCGAGACGATCCGCGATCACCGGAAGGACCGGCGAAAGCAATTCGCGGTCAACTGCCTTCATATAAGCGTTTTTCCAGGTATCGACGGCCTTCCCGCGAAGGGGGGCACTCACGGATTTTAAACCTCGGCGAAAGCCGGCGATGGCTTCCGGCGAAGCGCCCTTCGGCGGCTCGATCTGATCCACTTCATCGGCGAAGTTCGCGACCCAATTCGCGAGGCGATCCAGTCCGGCTACGGCCCACGGGCCCGCGACTTCGACGACCGAAAGGTAGGAGCGATTTAATTTTTCGAGAAACTTCAGACGCTCTTCTAACCCACGCTTTAACTTATCGTCGGGCAACGAAAGTTTCCGGAACTGCGTATCCCGCTCGGTCTGAACGGCATTGTGATAACGAGCGTACCCAATCCACGGAGACGTATCGGCTCCGCCCTTGCCTTTACGGCCCTCGCCGCGCGCGGCGACGGCCTGGAAGTAACGATTCGACTGTGCCGGGGTTTCGAGTTTCGCGTAAAGATCGGCGAGGCGTGCTCCGCACTCCGCCGAAGTCGTCGTATTTTCGTCAAAGCAAAGTTTTAGGTACTTTATCGCCTGCGGATCACTCTTCGAATATTCGTACCATTCAGAAAGGGAGAGCGCGACCTGTCCACGGTTCGGAGCAGCTTTAAACGTTTCGAGGTAATAACGGAAGTCATTCGCGGCTTCGGTTAAGTTTCCGGCGCCTTCGAACAGGCGTCCCGCGACCTCGATCGAGTTCGGGTCACCCCGGTGGCCCAGGATGCGGAATAAACTGCCCGCCTTTTCGAATTGGCCAGTAATGATCGCGTTCGTCGCGACGTCGCGCAGAGTATCGATCGCCTGTTTCGAGTCCTTATATTTTCCGACCCACTTCGAAATCGTACGGGTCGCGGAATCGTAATCGAGGAGTCGAACGTAGTTCGAAACGGCATTATTAAATGCCTTTTCGGAAAGCTCTCGTTTCGGTTCTTTCATCGCGAATTCTTCGTAGCCCTTCGCGGCCGAACCGAAGTCTTTCGAACGTTCTTGGCCCGCGATGACGCCGATCTTTATGCGGGTTTCCTCATTATCGAAGAATATCGCGAGCGCTCCTTTTTGGAGCTTCGTGTCCGCCGCCATGAGTTCCGAGTTCTCGCGAAGTTCCTTCATCACGCCGAGCAGCTGCTCGGCCTGTTTCGAACCCTGGATTTCTTCTGGCTTCTTCGGGAGCCGATCGGAATAGATCTGCGCTCTTAATCGAGCTGCGGTAAGTGCCTGCGTGCTGCCGGGAGCGACCTTAATCAGTTTCTTAATTCGCGTTTCGGTCTCGTCGAACTGCTTCGGATTTCCCGCGATCGCGACGATGACGTTTAACTGGGCCTGGAGTCCCTCGGTCTTCGTACCGAAGTTTTCGGAAACGTAGTCCGAAGCCTCGATGAAGTCTTTTTCGTAACCCGCAATTTCCTCAGGTTTACCCGACTTTTTTGTCTTTTCGATCGTTTCTCCGAGCGAGGCCATCCAGAAAGCAGCGGCCTGCTTCGCGTAGCGCTCGTCCTTAGAACGGATGACCTGTTTATAGAGGAAGGCCGCGTCCTGAGGTTTACCCAGATCCCGCTTCACTTCGGCGAGGTACATTTGGATTTCTGGGGTTTCCTTCTTTTCGTCGTTTTTCGCGAGAAACTGGTTCAGGTAAACGGTGTAAAAATTTTCTGCGACGGCGAGCGAATTCTTATCCTGAGTTTTCCGAAAATTATCGTGCGCATCGATCCCGGCTTTCCGGACTTGGATCCGTAAGTTCTGGGCCGCGATTCCGGTATCGTCGTTTCCTGCCGGAGGAATCGCAACGCCCTGGATGCGCTTTAATGCCGAAGCATACTGACTGCGCTTCAGATCTAAATCGAAAAGTTTTACGCGTACCCGAAAGGCCGCTTCGTCGTTCGGATTCGTTTTAAGTAACGACTCGTAAACGGTAATCGCCTTTTTCATTTCGGCGTTTCGCTCGTACTGGGCGCCGAGTCGCTCGAGCGTTTTAGGGTAAAATTCTTTATCGCCGCCGACCTGCTTAAAGTAAGCAAGCGCCTCTTCTACCCGCCCGCCTTCGGTCATAAAGACCGCCATATCGCGCATGGCTTCGTCTTTCAGATTTAAGAAGCGCTCGTCCTTCGCCGCTTCTGCGATCGAAGTCTTCATCACCGAAACGGCCCGGTCGTACTGCTTCATGCGGTAGTGACACCAGGCTTTTTTCTGGAGGAGCCGCGGGAGGGCATTTCCCTGGTAGCGCGGGAGGGCAAGCTCGTACCACTTTAAAGCCTCTTTATAATCGCCCTTCGTAAAGGATGACTCGGCGATGGCCCGGTAAGCCTCCCCGACGTAGGGTGAGCTCGGAAACTTCTGGGCGAGCTCGCGGAAATAACGAATCGCACTCTTCTCTTCTTCGAGCTCATCGTAGTAGACCCCGAGAAAATAATAAATTTGATCGAGCTTCGGATGCTTAATTCCCGTCCGAATCACTTCTTCGCACGCCTGAATACCGAGACGCAGGTAAGGTTTTGAGTTGGATCGATCGATAAATTTTTCGCTTTGCCCGTCGGCGAGGCGTTTTTCGTGTACTCGGCCCTCGTTTAAAAACTCGAACCGGTAAGCCTCGAGGTATGTTTCCGCGAGACGCACGAAGAGGTCCGCCCTACGATTTGCGGGGAGGCGACGACCGAGCGCCTTACGAAGTTCTTCGACTTCCTGATTTCGGAGTTCACGAATCTTAATTTCGTCGGCAGTCCGGACAGAGGCCATTTCAGACGCCGGATACGGCTCTGCGCGCGCAGTCATCCCGATGGATCCGCCGATGAGGATCGCCAGTACCGCTATTCTAAACTTATTTGCCGCATTCCGATTCGAGACCAAAGATGTAATCTCCTAGTTCGTCATTCCAAAACTCGCCGTTAAACGTCCAAAACATTTGATTATCTTTTCGACTCGGCCGAACAACCCCGCGGGTCCGCTCTTCGTCTTCCGCCTTAGCCGACATCGTTTTCCGAATAAGCTTATCCTTTGCACGCCCGAGCATCTCGAGTCGGATAAAGGATATTTTTTCGAAGTCGGCCACGAGCACGGAGTGGTGATCGATCAGCGAGTTCTTTACGTACGCCCCGCCGAGCTGGTGAATCGTCTTCCGGCGCCATTTCAGAACCTCGGTTAAAAAGGCCGAGAGGCCCGAGTTTCCGTTCGCTCCGGTCATCCGGGCAAATCCCTGGATCACGCCCCGCTCTTTTTCAAGCGAAGCGTCCTGCGCGGCGAGGTCTACGAAATAAGGACCCCGCACAAATCGATTCGCAAGCTGACCGATAGGATCTTTCGTATTCCGAGCGTCCTTCAGAGTCCGCGCCCCGAGCTGATAAAATGCATCCAGATTCGTCGCATTCGCTTCAACGAAATGTTTCACTTCGCGTCCGATGTCCGTGTAACGACTATTGAAATCATCAATTGCCTTCTGCGTGTCGTCGTAAAGACAAAGCGAAAGGTAGGTCTGCGCCCGGAGCACTTCGACTTCACTGTTAAAAACGAAGTCGAGGGCCGGGGCCTTATAAGTCACGAGCTTTCCGAGCGTCCGGTTAAATTCACGTTTCGCGAATGCGTTCCAGGCTTGTTCGAAAAGGATCTCGGGCCAAACCCGGCTTGCCTTCGGAATCCGGTCGTAAGCTTTTTCGGCTTCTTCGAACTTTTCGCCCTGGTACCACGCTCGCGCCTCATCGGCGGTACATCGGGCGACCAGATCTTTCGACTCGTTCGTCTGGGAGCGGTAGCGCGGACTATCCAGATCGAGTTCGGTGATCACGAGCGGCGCGTACTTCTGACAGTCGCGAAAATCGTCGATTGCTTCTTCGACTCGGCCTTGGATGGAAAGCGCCGTACCCCGAATTTCGAGGGAGAAGGGATAGAGACGACTCTCCCCTTTCACTTGGTTTAAGTATTCGAGGGCACGGTTCATGTCGTCTTTAAGGATCGCGGCTTTACCCAGTGAAAAAAGATAGGCACTTCGATTTATGGCGTCGTAGTCCTCGTACTTTGTATTTCGGATCAGGTAATCGCGGAGGAGATCAGGACCCACTCGGGCGAGAATGACTTCGGTTGCGGTGAGGACTTTACGGATCGCCGCACGGTCGCCGCTCTGAAGTGTCTGAATAAAGAAATAAGTCGCCGAATTCCAGAGCCCCGCCCGGACGAGTGAAAGCGTAATCGTTGCGTTTGCATCGCTCTTTTCGGACGCCGATTCTTGCGACGCCGAATACGCGTAGCGGGCGGCACTAAAGTACTGCCCCTGGGCGTACAGTCGTTTTGCCTCGACGAGCGCCGGACTCGCCGCGGCCACCGCCGTACCAAAACTGAGAGAACTCAGTACTAGGGCGAGTACGACTTTCTTCACAGCACAAACCCTACGCCGAGCTGGAACGTCGTGCTGTTAAAGAGAATTTCACTTCCGGTAACCGCGCGCGCGGGAGCCTTAAACCAGGCATTTCGGAAGTCGAGACGTACGATGAAGTTATCGCTCACGTGGAAGAGCTGCCCGGTACCCAAATAGAAAGCGGTTAAACTTTTAGTACTGTTCGGGATCCCGGTGCTGGCGCCACCCGCGATCATGTCGGCGTTCATCGTCCCGATTCCACCGGTGAAATACCAATCGAAATAAAGAACCGTGTTGAACACGTTAATTTTTGCGTACCACGGCGACCAGTGGAGCAGGGCTCCCATTTGGTTTTTTATCTCGATAACGTCCGGGCGAGACGACGCCCCCGAACTTTCGAGCGCCTCGGCGGTAGCATTCTTACTATTCGAAAAAATCGAATAGAAGGCCTCCACACCCCAAGACTCTGAGAAGTAGTAAGCTAAACGCGGATCGATCGCGTAGCTCTTCCGAAACGCGTTCGTGTCGGCGAGCCCAAGGTTCAGACTGATGAGCGCTCGATTTGCTTTCCGAAACTTCCGGTTTTGGAGAACCGAAACTTTCTTATCTGGATCGAGCCAGCTGAAATTATATTCGTTATCCGGATCCTCTGCCGCTTCACTCCAGGAAGCAGCTACGACGCTTAACCACAACGCCGCCATCAGGACCAAGAGGAGCTTTATTACCCAATTTCCATGGCGTTTCATGATGTTACTAGTCTAACCGTCCTCGAGACCCCCATCCAATTTTTTTTGACTGATCGCTACGAAAGTCGAAAATAGTTCGTCACGAAGTTGACGATAAAATTTTACGAATTCTGATTTTCAAAAAATCGAATTCCCTCTTCGCACCGAATTCGATGATCGCAAACCGCGCAGAGTGAACCGGGCGTGGGCTCTCCGGGTTTTCCCCGGAGAATTAATTCTGACTTTTTTCGAAATTCTGAGAGGCGATCCCGTTCGATCGGAACTTCGATCTCCTGAATCTGACCCCCTGCGATATGAATGAGGAGTGCGCGAGTTTTCCCGATGCTTTCGGGAACCAGCCGTCCGAGCGCCCAAGCGTAGAGATTTAATTGTGTCTGGTACGCCTCGAGTAATTCCTCGCGGCTCTTCACCCGCCCGGTCACTTTAAAGTCGAGCACCGCGAAGTTTCCATCTCGGTCACGCACGAGGCGATCGAGTGCGCCGATGAGGACTTCCACTCCCGCGAGAACGTTCGTTCCCCCATCGCCCGGGATGGGCACTTCGAAGGCGAGTTCTTTCCAGGCCTTCGTCTCTACGGAATCCCGCATCCACGGGGAATTCTGCATCCAGGCGACGACGGGCTTGGCGGAAAATGCTTCCGCACCGAGAAGCTTTTCCAGTTCGTAAAGACCCTCTTCGGACCCGAGTTCAAGGCATCGATGTACCCGTGTTCCAATCTCCGACTGAGCAATCTTGGGTCCCCGCGGACGTTCGTCAGTTTCCTTCGCCCGCGCATCGGCGCGCTTTGCTTCGAGGGTGATGAACTCCTGCCATTCTTCATCTTCGGTCGGCGCGACTTTTCGAATCGTCGTCCACTCGTACGATCGCTCGCACCGTGAAAGTAAATTCCACTCCGAAACCGAGTGCCGGGGGCGCTTCGGGAAAAACTTCGGTTTCTCGAGATGAGAGAGGTGGGACTCCGTGCCGGGAGCGAGCGCCGGGGCCGTTCCCCGCCCTTTCCCTTCAACCGAAAGTTTTCGGCGGGTGCTCACGGCGGCTTCGATCCAGCCTCGCCAAAAATCGACTTTAGAAACATCCACAATTTTTTCCCGGTGCTTTGTAATCGCCTCCCGTTTCTTTGGATCTTCCGTCGTCGGGAGGACGAGCAGTAAACGCTTTTGCGCCCGCGTGAGCGCAACGTAGAAAACGCGTTTCGATTCGGCGAGTTCTTTTTCTTTCTCGAGCTGCTTCCATTCATTTTCGACGGGATCTTTTTCGAGACGATCGCCTTCTTCATCCCGCCCCGCGAGAAAGGGTCCCCGTTCCCGGTCCCAATAAAGAAGGGGCATTCCCTTAGAACGGGCCGATTTCTCGGGAAAGTCGAGCAGAATCACGTGTGGAAACTCGAGTCCCTTCGAGCCGTGGACCGTCATCACCCGGAGCTGACCCGCATTTTTCGGTGGCGGAACGGCGCGCTCCCGACGACTTTCATCACAGGCATCCGAAATTCTTTCGGCCACACGCTGAAAATCTAAGCCCTCTTCCGACAGAGCTTCGCAGCGGTGCCAGAGCGCGAGAATAAAAATTCCCATCTGGGATTCGACCGCCGGCAGATCTAGAAACTTTAAAAGGAGTTCCCCCGGGCGAACTCGACCGGGCAGGAGACGCAGGGGTGCCAGGAGACGGGATATTTCGTGATTCGCCCGCAGAAAAGAGTGGATCATTCCGGGATCCGTTGCTCGCCACGCTTCGATTTCGACTTCCGAGATTCCAACCCACGGCGCCCGGAGGAATGCGATTCCGGAAACTTCGTTTGCCGGGTTCGCCCACCACTTTAAAAAATGGGCAATTTCCCGTGCACGGGGATCGTTCCAAAGGAGTCCCCCACTTTCAATCGCCACGGGAATTCCGGCAGCCGTAAGCGCTTTTAACCATTTCTCAGGTCCGCCCCGAATCGTTCGGAGGAGGAGGGCCATGTCCGAAAGCGCGACACCCTTCGCGACTTCGCTCCGGATCAGATTCGCGAGTTCCTCGGGAGACCGGATAGTCACCGAGTTCACCGCGTCGATCGCGGGATCCGGTTCGAGGCCAGGGGTGAGCGGCTGGTATTCCATGCCACTCGCCACGAAAATCGGCGCGCAGACCTCGTTACAAAACTCGAGTACGCCCGGAACGCTTCGGAAATTCTTCGTGAGGGATGCACGTACGGGGAGACGCGAACAAAAATCCTCAAACACCGTGACGTCGGCATCGCGAAATCTGTAAATTGACTGTTTCGGGTCCCCGACTACGCAGAGATTCGTCATTCCGGGCTTAGCGAGTCGCGTGAGAATTCGTGCTTGGACCGGATTCGTATCCTGGAATTCATCGACCATGATTAAATCAAATCGGCTCCGGTAGTCCCGGATG
>JANXTV010000056.1 GCA_025352185.1 Oligoflexia bacterium | reverse complement strand
TTTTTCGTCTGAATACCGCTACCGGAGAACTTAAACTCGTCGCCGAAAATCCAGGGAAAATCGGCGGATGGGCCACTGATCATAACGGCGCGGTTCGAGTTGCCATCGAAAGCGACGGCCTGAACACTAAAATTTACACGCGTGATTCCGATACCGATAAGTTTAAACCGATCATGAAATTTGATTATAAGAGCAGTTTCGATACGCTGCTCTTTACTCCCGATAATAAAATGATCTACGCCTCCTCTAATTTAGGTCGCGATAAGAGCGCGATCGTCGAGGTCGATCCTAAAAATGGAAAAGTGAAGGAAACACTTTTTGCCCATCCCGAAGTGGACGTGACTGGGCTCGGATACTCGAAAAAGAGAAAAGTCATTACCGCCGCCACGTTCACGACTTGGAAAGACGAATATAAATTCTTCGATACCCTTTCCGAAAAGCGCTATCAGCACGTGAAGAAGCTCGTCGGCGACTACGAAATTTCCTACACGGGCATGAATAAGGACGAAGACCTTTTCCTCGTGGCGGCGAGCAGCGATAAAACTCGGGCGAAATACTTTCTATTCGACGAGAAAAAAGATCGGCTCACTTTTATCGCGGACGCAGCTCCGTGGCTAAAATCCGGTGAGCTCGCTACGATGAAACCAATCGAATATAAATCCCGGGACGGACTGACGATTCACGGATACCTCACACTCCCGAACGGAAAAGAGGCTAAGAACCTTCCGATCATCATTAATCCTCACGGCGGACCGTGGGCTCGGGATGAGTGGCGCTTTAATCCCGAAGTTCAGTTCCTGGCGAGTCGTGGATACGGTGTGCTCCAAATGAATTTCCGCGGATCGACCGGATACGGTAAAAAGTTTTTCGTAAAGTCGTTTAAGCAGTGGGGAAAGACCATGCAAAACGACATCACGGATGGCGCCCAGTGGTTAATTAAACAGGGAATCGCCGATCCGAAACGAATCGGGATTTACGGAGGAAGCTACGGCGGGTACGCAACTCTCGCCGGAATCGCGTTCACGCCCGACCTTTACGCCGCGGCCGTCGATTACGTCGGAGTTTCAAATCTATTCACCTTTATGAAGACGATCCCTCCGTACTGGAAGACAGAACTCGAAAAGATGTACGCGATGGTCGGTGATCCGAAAAAGGATGAGAAGCTCATGCGGGCCGCCTCGCCCGTGTTTCACGTCGACCAGATTAAAACTCCGCTCTTCGTCGCCCAGGGAGCAAAAGATCCCCGCGTGAATATCGCGGAATCGAATCAAATCGTCGACTCCCTGCGGAAACGTGGTGTCCCTGTGCAGTACCTCGTTAAAGAGAACGAAGGACACGGATTCCATAACGAAGAAAATCGGTTTGAATTTTACGAAGCGATGGATAAATTTTTCAGCGAAAACCTTAGGGTAAAATAGGCCCCCATGTCCGACACGGATGAAAACTTACCGATCGCTTCGAAAGTAATTCAGTGGCTCGTGCCCCACCGGGCGACGTTATCCGCGGGACTCACCGTCGGCTGGCTCTTTTCGTTTATTGCGACCTAAGGAGTCTTCGAATGGAAGCGAGTACTTCGACAGAACTCTCCGGAACTTTTCGGCCTAAGATCGCGATCAAGCGAAAAGTCGGGCACTTTACGGTAAAAACTGCCACCACGCCCGAGGAAATCCTCGCGGCACTGCACTTACGCTACGCGGTTTTCCAATACGAGACGGTGGGTGGAAACCGCGCCGATGGAATCGATACGGATGAATACGACCTGCTTGCCGATCACCTCGTCATCGTCGATGAAAATACGAAACGACTCGTTACGACGTGCCGCCTGAATTGTTCGAGATTCACGAAGCGTTTCTACTCGGAGCAAAATTTTTTTAAAATGCACTCCTCGGCGGGAAGGAGGTAAAACTCGAGATTGGGCGGGTTTGCGTCGACCGGGGGTTTCGGAGGGGGGGCGATCCTCATGATTCTCTGGCGAGAAATCGCCTCACCTGTCGCAGTTACGCCCTTTCCTCGCGAATTCTTAATTCCGCTACGCGGACTTTTTTTCAGTCCGAAAAAAAATTGATTGATCTCGAGCGCCTGCGTATCCGCCTCCTCTCTCGTTTTGCGCGAAACGATAAAGAAGGATAGGGTCGAGGCATGACCGGACTCTTTCTATTTTTCTTCATGTGCTCGAGCGTTTCCGCAACGACCCTTCCGGAGGTCATGGCACCGGTAACCCAGTTCATTTTCGTCCTTTCTAAGGGGAACGACTCGCCGAACGCCGAGATTCAGCGCTACGAACGCGGGGATAAAGGCTGGAATATGGTCGGCAGTAGTTTCCGCGGCGTCCTCGGTAAGAACGGGATCGCAACCGGTGATGGAGTCTATGCCGGGCCGGAATTTCAGGCCGAGAAGGTAAAAGCGGAAGGCGATCGACGAACACCGACCGGGATCTTTAGACTCCGGAAAGTATACGGCATCGGTGAAACAGACGCTTTCAAGGGCCGGATGCCTTACGTGAAAGTTACCGCCGAACTCGAAGGCGTCGATGACCCTAAATCTCGCTACTATAACCAAATAGTGGATCGGTCGCGACTTAAGGAAACTCCCGACTGGCAAAGCCACGAGACGATGCTCCGGAAAGATGGTATCTACCATTGGCTAGTCGAAGTCGCCCATAACCCGCTGAACATTCCCGGGCGCGGTAGTTTAATATTTTTTCATATCTGGCGTGCGGCGGGCAAGGGAACCATCGGATGCGTGGCGGCCGAAGAATCGAAGTTGCTTGAAATGCTCCGATGGTTAGATCCAGTACGCGAACCCCGACTCATTATTCTTCCGTCCCAAAATCTTGCGATATTTCAGAAAGCTCTCGGAATCACGGGTAACTTTCATTAAGCAGCTTTTTTCGCTGATTTCGAATCGATTACTTTTAAGCAATAGCCTTCGTTTAGAACCGGCTCGATTAAAATTCCACTACCCCGAATTTTCTTACGGAGCGAAGAGATGTGAGTATCGATCGTGCGATCGACAACGTCCGCGCCCGAACCCCAAACGAGATCGAGAATACGATCACGGGAATAAATGAATTCGGGTTTTCGAAAGAACTGATAGAGGATTTTAAATTCGGTCGGTGTCAGGGATAACTCTCGAGCTTTCTGGCCGTTCCCTAGAGTTGCTTTCATTTTAGTGAGCTCGACACGAAGGTTACCGAGCTCGATTGTCTCGGCGGAGTCCCGGCGATCGCGAGCTTTTTGGAGTCGACCCTCGATACGCGCGCGGAATGCGAGCGGGTTAAAGGGCTTAGTGATAAAATCGTCGGCGCCCATCGAGAACGCCGCGACAGCGTCCTCCGGTCCTAGCTTCCCCGTAAGAAAGATCACGGGGGTTTGCGCGAGCGCGGAATCATTTTGGACTTCGTGACAGAGGGAATACCCCGTGCCATCGGGCAATCCGATATCGAGTAAGATGAGTGAGTACGAATTGCTCCGAATTAATTTTAAACCTTCCGCCACGGTCGACGCGAAAATGAGCTCGGCGCGCAGCGGTTTCAGGGCGCGGCCAATCAATAGCTGAGTTTCGGCAGTGTCTTCGACGATGAGGATTCGTTCCACGGATGAGCTTCCTTCCTATACTGATCGGCATTCCACGGGAAAAGTTTAGGTCCCAAGTGGTGTAACTAATTGATTTTACTCTGTTATTAGATGAAGCTTTCTTGACCGGGTCTTGAACTCGTCCGAATACGATTTAGAGATGATCGTAGAATGAATACCCACCCGCATTCCGAACCCGTCCTCGACCCATCCGCATTGGAATCGATTCGGCGTCTGGAGGACACCGGCTTTACGGGGGGCCTCGTATCGGAACTCATTCAGATGTTCCTGCGTTCTACGCCGGGTCGAATCGATGTCATCCTCCTTGCGGCTCGTGAGAGAGACTTCGTTCGAGTACGAAAAATCGCACATTTTCTCCGGTCGTCGGCCGAGGGCTTGGGCGCCCTAAGGTTTTCACGGGTTTGTGCGAATCTTGAAGGTGTCGAAAAATTAACCGGTCTCGAAACGGAACACTGGGCTAAAATTCTCCAAACCGAATTTGACGCTGTAAAAATAGTCTTCGCTCGACACGACGATGTGGACAAAGTCGCATGAAACCAAAAATTCTCGTTGTGGAAGATTCGCTTGAGCAAATTGTAGTCGTAAAGGCGACCTTAAAACATGCCTACGACCTCGAAATTTGCCAAACACTCGCCGAGGCGCACCTCTCACTGCAAGGAAGTCGACCCGACCTCCTCCTGCTCGACGCCGGCTTACCCGACGGAAACGGCTACGAATTCTGCGAAGAATTGAACCGGGACCCACTGAAAGCAAAAATTCCGGTTATTTTTCTCACCGGAAGAACCGCGACGAAAGAAAAAATTCAGGCCTTCAACGCCGGTGCCTACGACTTTATCTCGAAACCATGCCAACCCTCGGAACTCCTCTCCCGCGTGAACGCGCACTTTCGACGGGTCGGCGAGTCTCTGTAAAAATTAGGCGACGCGACCTATTTTCGAATCCTTATTCATCGCCCGTATTGCGTAATTCGCGCGCTCGACTTCATACTCGATTTTTGTGATCAGGTCCGGTGCTTCTGTTTTCCAGCGGGAAGCGTCTAGGTCCTCGAGTTCCTGACAGGCGCTCGAGAGGGTAAGCGCGCCAATATTTCCGGAACTCGACTTCAGTTGGTGGGCGATCGACCGAACTTTATCGAAATTACCCGCTAAAGACTCCGCCCTCAGGTTTAGCACTCTCCCCGGAGTCATCTCTATATAGAGCTGGGCTAGCTCGCCGAATATCGTATTCATTCCGGGTTCATCTAATTTAGTGAGCTCTCGAATTACGGAAGTATCCAGTACCTCTCCCACCGAAAGCTTACTGGTGTCCAGGAGCCACTTACGAACCATCACACTCAGAGTTCCAATCTTCATGGGTTTCGTTAAGTAGTCATCCATTCCGGCGTCGAGACAGCGCTCTTTCTCGCCGTCAATCGCAGAAGCCGTCATCGCAATGATGGGCACCTGAGGGAAAGTGAGGTCGCTCCGAATTCTAC
>JANXTV010000386.1 GCA_025352185.1 Oligoflexia bacterium | reverse complement strand
GAAGGAAGTTCTCGACCCAGAGGGAAATCTCCAGCCCGATTTCAAGAAAAAGGAGCTCCTACTCAGCCGCGATCTATCGGCGAGCCACTACCATTTTACTTTTAATATGCGCGATCCACTCGTCGGTAGAAATAAATACCTTCGCCAGGCGCTCTTAAGTGCGATCGATGTGCCGAAAATGATCGAGCTTTTTTCTCCGGGGCGCGCGATTGCGGCAAATGGGTTCATTCCCATCGGTTTTCCCGAATATGATCCGAATTTGAAGGCTCCTTACCTTCAGCATGATTTAACGCTCGCGCGTGAGCTCCTCGTGAAGGCCGGTTATCCCGAGGGTAAAGGGCTGCCTCCCCTCACTTTTTATGAATTCTCCGACTCGACGAATCGCCAGACGGCAGAGTTTATTGAAATGCAGTTCAAGGAAATCGGCGTGAAACTCGACCGCGTCGTCGTCGACTGGGCGGAATTTGAAAAGCGTCTAGGTAAACGTCAGGGCCAGTTATGGCTCATGGGCATGGGCCAGGATTATCCGGATTCCGAAACGGTCTTCGTAAATCTTTGGGGCGGACTCGAAGCTCCGTCTTTGAACGATAGTGGGTTTCGCGATCCAAAATTCGATGCGATGTATTCCGAAATCGTCGGTATGGCGCCCGGTCCGGCTCGCGCCGTTATCCTGAAACGCATGAACGAATACATTAATGAAGAGGTGCCGCAGGCCGTGCTGACCTTCGGGATGTCAAATACCCTTACCCAGAAATGGGTGAAGAATTATAAATCAAGCATCTACGATTACCGCGGGGCTAAGTACCTGCGAGTTCAAACTGACCCGTAAATATTATTTTACGAGAAGTTTCGGCGAGGCTTTCGCGAGTTTCCGGAACTCAAGCATCTGGCGTACGAACGTACCGACGTGTTCCAGATAGAACGCGTTCGGTCCGTCGCTCTTCGCGAGTTCCGGACGCGGGTGGCACTCCATGAAAAGTCCGTCCGCTCCCGCCGCCATCGCCGCCCGTGCGAGTACTTCGATCATTTCGCGTTTTCCGCCCGTACTTTTTCCGCCGGCACCCGCCCCGGGAGACTGCACGCAGTGAGTAGCGTCGTGGATCGTCGGCACGCCAAATCCGGACATGACTTGGAACCCCGTCATGTCGACGACTAAAGCATTATAGCCGAAGCTCGTTCCGCGTTCCGTCAGGCAAAGCCAGTCGGTCCCGCCTCGGATCCCGATTTTTTCTTCCACGGCGCGTGCTTTATCCACGATATTTTTCGCGTCCCAAGGCGCGAGGAACTGGCCCTTCTTTACATTCAGACGGCGCTTATTTTTTAACGCCGCTTCGGCCCCCGCGACGATGAGATCGGTTTGGCGACAGAGGAAAGCGGGGATTTGCATGAAATCGACCACTTCCGAAACGGGTTTCGCCTGGTCCGGGGTATGGAGGTCGGTCAGGATGGGTAAGCCGGTTTTCGCACGCACTTGATCGAGGATCTTTAGGCCCAGTTCCATTCCGGGTCCGCGAAATCCGTCGATCGACGTCCGGTTCGCCTTATCGAAGCTCGCTTTAAAGTAGAGATTAATTTCACCCGCCGCGATGAGCGTTCCGAGCTGACGTTTTAACTCCGCGGCGATCTCGAAAACGATTCCCGTATCGACGGTATTATCTTCGATTACGCAGGGTCCAGCGATGAGCGTCATAGGCGAGAGTTTGTTCGTCATTTCTCGGTCTTATCTCGGCCTGAATGCCTTGAAAAGATTTAAGAAAGCACCCAGAATCGAGGGATGACGAAATCACCGGCCGCGACGCTCTCCGCTAAGCTTCTCCAAACCCCCGAAATCCAGGCGAAGTTAAAGAAGATTAAGCTCCTCCTCCTCGACGTCGACGGGGTAATGACCGACGGCCGGATCTTCTGGATCGAGAGCCAGGGCTGGACGCGGAATTTTAATGTGAAGGACGGCTACGGTTTAAAGCTCCTCATGGCCGCCGGCATCCAGGTCGGAATCATTTCGGGAGGAAAATCGAAAGATGTGGAAACGCGCGCTTCCTTTCTTAAGGTCCAACACGTTTTCCTCGGGGATGAGAATAAGACGATCGCGCTCGATAAGATCATCGCCTCGACCGGATTAAAACCTGAGGACATGGCGTTCATCGGTGATGACCTCTTCGATATTCCGGTGCTCGAACGCGTCGGATTTAGCGCCACGGTTCCCCACGCGGTCGATCCCGTTAAAGAACGAGTCCACTACATCACCGAGTTCGAAGGCGGAAACGGGGCCGTGCGCGAAGTCGCGGACGCCATTCGTAAAGCTCAGGGGCACGGCCCGTACTAGGGCGGCGGCGATGGCAAAAAAAATCACCGAACGATGGATCGTAAAGGCCGGGAGTAACATGATCGTCTCCGGCGGACCGATGCTGATCCGCGCTTGGATGCAGCAGGTTTCGGTCCTTCGAAAAAAATACGGAATCGAAGTCATCTGGGTCACTTCGGGAGCTATCGCGACGGCGGTAGAATTTATGTCCGACCGAAGTGGCTTTAACCGCGGAAAACGCACCCTCGCAGAAAAGCAGGCGCTCTCGGCGATCGGGCAGCCCCTCGTCCTCGATCTTTATACGATGGGACTCCAGGCCCAGGGTCTCGGGGCTGCGCAAGTCCTCCTTACCTACGAAGATCTCGCGGATTCGAAACGCCGCGAGAATTTCCAAAATACGATCGAACAACTCCTCGAGTGGCGAGTAACGCCGATTCTGAACGAAAACGACGCGGTCGCGACCCAGGAAATTCGGTTTGGGGATAACGATTCGCTTTCCGCGCGAGTCGCGAAATCTCTATCGGCAAAACGGCTCGTGATCCTGACCGACGTCGAAGGACTTTTTGAATCCGATCCGCGGACGAACCCGACCGCGCGCCTCGTTCCGGAGTTAAAACGGGTTTCACCCGCTCTGATTAAGAGCATGGGAAAAAGCGGCGCGGGGACCCAGCGCGGGACCGGCGGAATGCTCTCGAAGCTCATGGCGGCGAAGATCGCCTCCGATAATGGAGTGCGGACCCATCTCGTAAAAGGGGACGAAGCGAATATCCTCACCGAACTCGCGCAAGGGCACCTCCACGGCACCGTGATTTACGGGAGACGGAAGTGAGTGCTTCCGGTTTTAGCTTACCCGCGGAGATCGAGAGGGCCCTCCAGGTCTTAGGAGAAAAATCGCGCGCCCTTCGCGCTTCGTCGTTAGATTCGCGTAACCGTGTCCTCGGAGCCTTAGCAAAAAAGCTCGACGAGGAACGTACCACGATTCTTTCCGCAAATACTCGCGATCTAAAGTCACTGGGCGCCGAGGCGACGCCGGCTTTTCGCGATCGTTTACTTCTCGACGACGCGAGAATCGACGGGATGCGGGAGAGTTTAAGGCGGGTCTCCGAATTTCCCGATCCCCTCGGAGAAATCGTCGAAGCGAAGCGGCTGGAAAACGGCCTCGAGATCCGTCGTGTGCGGAGCCCGCTCGGAACGATTCTCATGATCTTTGAATCCCGACCGAACGTCGCGATCGAGGCTTTTTCCCTCGCGTTTAAATCGGGGAATTCGCTTCTCCTTCGCGGCGGAAAAGAATCTCGGGAGACGACGACGATCCTCTACCGGATTATCCGCGAGTCGATCGCGGAGGGGGGGCTCCCTCCCGAGGTGTTTTTCGGAATCACCGATCCGAATCGGGAGATCGTGCGGGCGCTCCTCGAGGAAAAGGCCCGAATCGATGTCGTCGTGCCTCGCGGAGGCGATGGACTGATTCAGTTCGTGGTGGAGAATGCGAAGATGCCGATCATTAAGAATGACCGCGGGCTTTGTCACCTCTACGTGCATGAGGACGCCGATCTCGAGATGGCGGTACGAATTGCGGAAAACGGGAAAGTACAGCGGCCCGGGGTCTGTAACTCACTCGAAACGCTGCTCATCCATTCATCCGTACTGGATTCCCTCGTCGCACTCATGGCGAAAAACGACGGACTTAAAAAAGTGGAATTTTTCTGCTGTAAGCGGTCGCGGGCGGTTTTTGAGAAATTTTTCCCCGGGCGAGTGAAAGCGGCTACTTCCGGGAGTTACGATACCGAATACCTCGACCTGGTGCTTAACGTCGCCGTGGTCGATTCGATCGAACTCGCGATGGGCCATATCGAACGACACGGATCGAAGCATTCCGAGTCAATCATCACTCGCTCGGAACCAGCGGCCAGGCTTTTCCAATCCGAAGTCGACGCGGCGGCGGTTTACTGGAACGCCTCGACGCGGTTCACGGACGGCTTTTCGCTCGGACTCGGCGGCGAACTCGGAATCAGCACCCAGAAATTACACGTGCGGGGGCCGGTTGGCCTTCGCGAACTGACAAGCGTCCGCTGGATCGTGGACGGAGAAGGACAAATTCGATGAAAATAGGAATTTTAGGATTAGGAAAGATGGGCGAAGCCCTCGTGCACGGGATTCGGAATTCGTCCGAAGGGAAGAAATGGAAACTCGAAGCGACGACCCGGTCGGCGGAAAGCGCGAAAAAGGGAACACGGAATTTAAAGATTCTGGTGGGTA
>JANXTV010000006.1 GCA_025352185.1 Oligoflexia bacterium | reverse complement strand
TACGCGCGACCCGCAATTCCGACGGCGTGACCTACCTCGTCGAATCGATACTTCCGCGAGACGGCGTCGTTCGCACGACGAGCCTCCACTACGGAATTTCCCAGTCGGGCCTCGGCATCCCAAACGGAATCCAGTCGATGGTTCTTAATTCGGAATCCGTCCGCCCAACGACGATCGATATCGATAGCCTAGCCGAGTAATCCCCGCGCGCATCGCTACTCGCATCATCGGCCGACAATTCCATGCCGCATCGACCGCGCGCCTCGACCGGGGAAAAGCTCCCTGGCGCGCGTTTTGCTTTTCATACGGATGTCCCCAACCCCTCGGCTTTCGGGCCGCGCGCCCAGGTGATCCTATGATAAAAATTCTACTGCTCGCGGCTCTCGTTACCCTCGTGGCTCCCCGCACTTCCTCCGGGATGACCGAGGACCGGGCCGACCCTCGGAACGTCGGGTCCTACCGCGTTCTTTTCGACCTCGGCGCCGAAGGCGAGTCCGATCTCGTGAATGGGTTCGGGGGCTACATCCAAGTCTACGTGCCCGGGGATTTTACGATCTTTCGATTCTGCACGAACTTCGAAGGAAAAGGCACGGACGGACGGCCCAATCCAGCACGCGAACGCATGAAGTTCGTGCCGATCGATTCGAACGATTCCGGTGCGTATATCTGCAAGAATTATTCGTCCGGGGCCGCGAAAAACGAAGTCCCGCTCATTCAGCTCGGAAAGAAAACGTTTTTCGCGATGACCGCTCCCGACTGGACCGAAAAATCGGGCGGAGAAGTCCATTTTAAATTTGCGAGAAAACTCCCTCTTATCGGCAGCCCGACCTATAAGTCCCTCCATCTCCGCGTACGGCGGACAGGTGAAGCGCTCGCCTATTCCGTCGAATTACTCGTGCCGAAGGGAGAAACGCTCGCCGCGCGGTACCTCCACTTTATGACTTCCACTTCGGGCTTAGGCATCCCGAATGGCATCACTCGCCTCGTTTTAAATCCGGGCGAGGGCGCCGGTCGGGAGATTAATATCGACGGGCTCGAGGCGCCCGCTAAACGAATTTCTCGCTGAAGTCGCCATCACCGATTCCGTCGGCCGTCGGAACGAAGGAATAGACCTTCTTTTGGCTTTCGTTTTCGGTCTCGAGGCTAACGGGCCGTTTCCAGATCGCGGCCATGGCCCGCATCGTTTCCTTCGTCCACTTCACGTCGAGGTCCATTCCCATGTGCTTATGCCAGAGAAGGAGCTCTCCCTTATTCTGATAGTTCCCGTCGGTGACGTAAATAAAGGGCTGGCCCCGGTTCGTCAGACTAAAAAGGAGTTTCTCTTTCACCTTCTTAAAGTCTCGGTCGATGATTTCGTACTGGTTCGTCCGGCGGTTAAAACCGTAGTTATAGAGTTTCTGCCGCTCGCAGAAGTCCGGCGTCATGTACTGATCGATAAAAGTGACGTCGTTACAAACTTTCCGTACTTCGAAAATCTTCTCACGCCCTTTCCCTAGCTTCTTATTCCACCGATATTTTGCTTCGACGTCTTCAACTTCATCGTATTCCTTACCGAACGCACCGCGGTCCCAGCGGTCCTCGATGTCCCGGAAGAGCTCGATTCCGATTTTATACGGATTAATTCGGCCGGGCTGGCTCACCATCGTGCCCGCGTGGGAATCGCAGAAATCAATGACTTCGCTCGCCTTCAGCGCCTTCGTCGTCATGATCTTCGAGTGCCAGTAGGAGGCCCAGCCTTCGTTCATGATTTTCGTCTGCACTTGCGGCGCGAAATAGTAGGCCTCGTCCCGGAGCATCGCGAGTACATCACTTTCCCAAGTCTGGAGGGGCGCATTTTCAAGCAAGAACAGCAGGACATCCTTCATCGGCTCGGGTGGATTTCGCAGTTCCTTCTTCGCGTTCTCCGCCGCTTTTTTTCGCTGCTCTTCGAGAAACTCGGGAGGATTAATGAATCGCTCCATGTAACCCCGGTCGACCTTTAATCGACCCACTTCAGGCTCGGGCGCGTTCTCGGCGGCTTCTTGGGCGCCGGTTCGGTTATCCACCCGGGTGGTCGGAGAAAAGGGAGCGTAAGGATCGATCAAGTTTTCGAGCGCGAGTACGCGGTCGATAAAATCCTCGACCTTCTCTTGTCCCATCCGGTCCATCATGCCGCGAATCCGCACGGCGTGGTTCGCCATGGTATCGAGCATTTTTCGGTTCGTTTTCGAGAACCAATAATTATTCTTAAAAAAATCGACGTGACCGTAAACGTGCGCCATCACGGTCTTCTGTTCGACCATGGAGTTCGAGCGCATGAGGTACGCATACGAGGGGTTCGTATTAATCACCATTTCGTAAATCTTCTGCAGCCCGTATTCGTAGCCCTTCGAAAGCTGATCGAAATCCATTCCGAAACGCCAATGGGGATAACGGACGGGAAATCCACCGTACGCCGCGAACGCATTCATCTGATCGTGATCGATCATCTCGAAAATGGTGTCGAAAAAGTCGAGGCCGTAACCGCGGGCGTAGCCTTCGATTTCGTCGCGAACCGCTTTTAGTTCGGGGGTGAGTTCGGAGCTGTCGAATCCGTAGGCCATTACTTACCTTTCCCGAGGAAATCTTTGATCGACTGGAGGATGCCGTCTTTATTCTCGATGCGCGAGAGCAGGACCTCTTCGTGATCCGCTCCGAAATGCTCGACGAGATCCTTATAGAATTGCCCCGAGCCGTACCTAGATCCGACCTGACCGTAACAGAAGGTGTTCACTTTTTTCAGGAGGGAGTTCGAAAGCATATCGAGACAGACCTTCGTATCTTCGCCGGACCAGTTATCTCCGTCGGAAAAATGGAATGGATAGATATTCCAGTCGGACGGCGGATAATCCGTTTCGATGATCTTTTCGCAAAGCTTGTAGGCGGAGGAAATGAGAGTCCCCCCCGATTCCCGAGTTCGGTAGAAGGTGTCTTCGTCGACCTCCCGGGCGGTCGCATCGTGGATGATATATCGGGTTTCGATCCCCTTATATTGGGAGCGAAGCCACGTATCGATCCAGAAGGCCTCCGTCCGTACGATTTCTTTTTGCTCGTCACCCATGGATCCCGAGACGTCCATCATATAGATGATGACGGCCGAGTTCTCGTGCTTCACGTCCGCTTTCCAGGAGCGGAAACGGAAATCCTTCTTAATCGGGATAATCACGGGCTTTTCCGGGTTATAGATCCCCGATGCAATCTGTCGTTTCAGGGCTTCCTTAAACGTCCGTTTAAAATGGCGCAGGCTGTTCGGCCCCTGGGACGCAATCGAAGTATATTTATCGACCTTCGACTTTAACGTCTTATGTCCGCGGGGTTCGATCTTCGGGAGGGCGAGCTGCTCGCCGAGGATTTCGGCGAGCTCGGCGAGGCTTAACTCAACTTCGAGTTCGTGCTTCCCCTCATTACTACCGGCTTCTCCCTGGCCGGGCTCTTCGCCGTCCTGGGGGTCACCCTGACCGACCTGATCTCCCGGTTCGCCCTCTCCTTGGCCGACGCCCCCTTGTTCCTTATCTCCGTAACGGAAACGCGGAATTTCGATCTGGGGAATCGGGATCGTGACGAGGTCTTTCCCCTTCCGGCCGATCATCTCGCCGTGGGTAATGTACTTCTTCAGATCCTTTTTGATCATTCCCTTTACGATATTTCGAAATCGGGAATGATCGCCGCGGATGGAGCTACTCACTACTGCCTCTTTTTCGCATCACCGCGAGCAAAGATACTCGCCACGTAATTCAGCACGTCCGTCGCCGAAATTTCGTCGTAGCCGAAGTTCTTAATCAGGCGGGCCTTCACGATATCGATCTTTTCCTGGGTCTGGCGATCCACGACGTTCGATACGAGCGAAGTCAGCTTAATGGTGTCCTTCTGGTCTTCGAAGAGTTTCAGCTCGAGCGCCTTATGGAGACGTTCGTTCATCCGGTAATCGAAGGTTTTCCCTTCGATCGCCAGCGCTCCGATGTAGTTCATGATCTCGCGGCGGAAATCGTCCTTCCGGGACTCCGGAATTTCAATTTTCTCCTCGATCGAACGCATCAGCCGCTCATCGGGTTCCTCGTCCTGGCCGGTGTACTTATTCTTCACCCGCTCGCGCTGAGTATAGGCCTTCACGCTATCGATGTAGTTTCCGCAGAGTTTCGAGATCGCGTCTTCGTCGGCCGAGATCGCACGCTGGACTTCATTCTTAATGATGTCCTCGTACTCCTGCTTAACGACGTCCACGAGTTCCCGGTAATGCTTCCGGCGATCCTCCGAGGCGATCAACGCGTGGTTCTTCAGCCCGCTATCCAGTTCGTTCAGAACCATAAACGGATTAATGCACCCGACGTCGCCATTCTTATCGTTTACGAGCGCGTTCGAGATTTTATCTTGGACATATCGCGGCGAAATTCCGTCCAGGCCCTCGCGAACGGCGTCTTT
>JANXTV010000383.1 GCA_025352185.1 Oligoflexia bacterium | reverse complement strand
GCTCGCGCTCGGAACGATTCGCGACCACGGCGGAGATATCGTCGTCCGCTCGAAACCGGGCGTGGGGACTTCCTTCACGGTAATGCTTCCGCCTATTTCAGCAGCTGAAGTATAAAACGCTCTTCGGGCGCAAGTTCGGAGTTTTTTCCGTCGCGACTGGCGTCGTGGACGAGTCTTTCGAACCGTGCCGGATTTTCGTAAACCGAAAACACGAGGGGATGGATGTAGTTATCGCGGCAAATCGCGGGGGTATTCCCCAGCGCTTCGGACGCTTCGACGGTCGCGAGACGAATGTTCTCGGCGATTTCCTTCGGGGTCTTCGCCGCCCCGAGCCGCGTGAGTTCTCGGATCGCGGTCTTCGTACCGTTCCAGGTACGAAAAAACTTCGCCGAAAACGGTCCCCCGGTGGTCGTTCGAATATATTGGTTTACCGCGTCGGCAGTGACTTCACGAACGACTCCGGATTCGTCTATCGTTTGGAAGAGTCGGGTACCGGGCAGCTTCAAGAGTTCCTTCACGAGTGAGACGATGGCGGGATTCTTTAACGTGATCGAATGGTCTTTATGGCTTTTCCCGGCAAAGGTGAACGTGACCGAATCTTTAGTGAGCGAGACGTGCCTCTTTTCGAAAGTGGTGAGGCCAAACGTCGCGGCATCCTTTTCCACCCCTTTCACCATGATGGTTTTAACCGTAGGTTCGGTGGAACCCGGGTTTCCGATTCGGATGGACGTTTCGTCCATGATTTCCGTGATCCCCGCGTGGACGCGAATGGGATCGAGTCCGCGTTTCGCGAGATCCCGCTCGGTCGTCTTCCTTAAATCGACGAGGACGTTTCCGAATTTCTCGAGCTTACCGTATTTAATTTCGGACTTCGCCGCATTCCACTTCGGGTGGTATTTATACTGTTTCTTTCCGTTTGCGGCGAACCCGTAGGCAAGCAGGTGGCTCTCGCGGTCCGTGGAAATCCATACGTCCCGGTACGCGACCGGAATGGCGAGGGACTTTATCCACTCGAGCGTCGCCGGCGAGGTAATCACCCGATCCTTCGGGTCGCGGTAGATGAATTCATTTCCTACGGATTTGCGCGAGATTCCGGGCTTCCTCTCGTCGAGGTAGTGGAGGCCCGCGTCGGTGGCGATCTCTTCGTTCGAGCGGACGTCTTCGAAATGGGTCTCGCAGCCATCTTTCCACTCGACCTTCGTGGCCGAAGCGAACGGCAGTGACGAAACGGCGAAGCTAGTGAAAAGGCCCAGTAGGAAGCAATTTGCGAAGCGTCGCATCTCTTTATTCTACGAGTCGACCCCCGAAAAACCCATCGCTTTCTCTGGGGGAGGGAGGAGTGAGCGTGCCGTCTATCCGTAAGCGCTCGATCGATGAAGCGCTTAGAATTTGACGCATCCCCGGAGTTATTCTTTTACGGGCGCCGCGATCGGTGATTAAAGGGAGTATGAAAATTTCGCTGCGGATTCTGCTCGCGCTTCTGCTCCCCCTTATTGTTTCTGGCTGTGCGTCGACGGAAAAGCATCCGCCCGCTGGAACTCCGTCGTCTCCCGACGGGCTAGTGAACGAGGGGAGTTCCCCCGCCGCCTTCGAGATGCGGGAGTTTGGGAAAGCAAAGGAACATTACTCCGTCCGGATTCATTCGCCGGAAATCGGGAAGCTCCTCCGTTCGAGCTACCCCGTCGGGGAGCGGGAAAAGATTCGACGCCATCTTTCCGCGACCCTCGCGTTCTCTCTCGATTCCCGTGGACTGGCCCGAGCGGCCGACCGGGGAGGGGCCGGGGAGAGCGATCCGACCCATTACGATGCGGTCTGGGTGCGGGATAATCTCTGGGTTTATCTCGGACTGCGGGCGGGTGTCGGCGCGAAAGTTCCCGAAGCGCGGAAACTCCTCCTGACCCTCGCCGATTATTTCTCGAGCCCCGCCCAGGTGAAACGATTCGACGCCGTCATCGCCGATCCGAAAATCCTCGCCGGTCCGGGCGGCGCGATGCGGGCGGTGCATATTCGGTTCGACCGAAATTCCCCCGATTTTTCTGACGTGAGTGAGGGCGGGAGTCCCCAGCCCTGGAATCATAAACAAAACGATGCCCTCGGCCTTTTTCTGGACCTCTTCTGCCGCAGCCTCCTCGAAGGTGAAATCCTTCCGGCCGATCTGACTCCCGTACGCCTCGCCGCGATCGAGCGGTTTCCAAAATATTTTGCGGCCGTAAAATTTACGGCGATGGCCGATGCCGGGAGCTGGGAAGAAATCGAGCGCGTGAATACTTCGTCGATCGGTCTCGTGACCTCGGGCCTCGAGCGAATGGTCCTGGCGAAAAAATATTTCCCGAAAGTCGATGCGGATCTCCTCCGGAAGCTGATCGCGGAGGGGTATACGAAGATTCGGGCTCAGCTGAAAGCGGGAGGGGAGTCTCCCGCGTATGCCGGGAGTGACCCGCACTTTCGAAAATCCGATGCGGCACTGCTGAACTTAATTTATCCCGCGCAGCTCGCGGGGCTCGGTCGCGGAGAGTACCAACAGATTCTCGCCGCGGTAGCTCCGCTCGTCGGCGAAGTGGGAATTAAACGGTACCTCGGAGACTCCTACCAGTCGGGAAATTTTTGGTTTAAGTCGGCAAAAACGGACGACACGAGTTCGGACTCCGCGTTTGAAAATCGGGGGTCGCAGTTTATTCCTGGGAGCGAAGCCCAGTGGTTTTTTGATTCGTGGTATTCCATCGCGACTCGCGTCGTCGCCGAACGCTATCACGATGCGTTCCTCGCGATAGAATCGGTAAAGTATTTAAACCGGGCGCTCGGGCAGATCACCGGTGGCACGCCAGAAAAACCGGTCTCCGGCGCCGACGGGAAACCGGTGCCGTGTCTCGCGCTCCCCGAGAGTTATAATACCCTGGTAGATTCGCACGGAAACCGGGCGTTCGCGCCGAGCCCGATCACGCCGCTGAACTGGGCGAAAGCCGCGCTTCGGCTCGCGCTCTAGGCGGAGTACGCTACCGATTTATCGTCCCGTAGGAATGCGCACCGGCTTCTGCCGGAGCGCATTTTTTCGTTTCGCTTCGGTCCAAGACTTTAAAATCGCGGTGACGTCTGCCTTCCGGGCGTCGCCGTCATCGTAATCTTCAAGCGCAACCCCGAGCGGTCGTGCGAGATCGGCGTGGAGATCCCCGCCGTCGACCTGGGGAAATTCTCCCTCGAGGAGGCAAGCGATCACGTCGCGGAGATCTGCCCGCGGATACCGGAGCCAGATATTTAATATCGCCTTCTCGACCTTAAGCCTGCGGTCGAGGGCGTCTTCGACGTTTCGGAGGGTCGCATTTAATTCGGCGTACTTAGAACGCGTTTTCGGGGCCCGGGTCGTCTTCTTCATCAGTTGCCCGACTTAAAATACTGGCGGTAAGGATCCTGATCTTCATCGAGATCCTGATCGACTTCTTTTCGGCTCGGTTTTTTCCTTTTCAGGGGCCGCGAAGGAGCCTTCACCTCGAGGTTCGAAAGTGATTTCGAATTGAGTTCCTGAACACTCGCCATGCCCGCCATGGATCCGGAAATTTTCGCATAGAGTTCGGGTTGGTAGTTTTTGATGTCTTTCGCGGTTGTTTCGAGGGCCTTTTTCTCGAGCGCTTCGATCTTCCGGTCCGCGCCCTCTTTTTTCTCGGGATCGTTCATCGCGGCGATTTCCTGCTTCGGCAGCACGGGAATAATAGACGCCTTCTGGACCACGGCGAATTCTTCCTTCGACGTTTCCTTCACTTCGATTTTACCCGCCTTTTCGAGAGTTTTCACGGAACTTTCGGAGTGCTCGGACGCGCCGGGAGTTTTCGCCCCGGCCGGGGCCGCACCGATCGCCGTCCCCGAGAACCCCATTTTCACTTCGACCGGCTTCTCGCCCGCGGCGACGGGTTTCATTTCGACCGAGCCCCGAATCACGGTGAGGGTCGTTTCGCCCGTGGTGTTGCTCTCGCTGACGAAAAAATCGGTGCCGCGGACGCCGAGGGTTGCGGCCTTCGTCCGAATCGTAAATTTTCCGCGGGGCCCGTCCTTCGCGACGACGCCCCGGACTTTTCCGTACATGAGGTCGAGCGCCGGGTCCTTCTCGGACTTCGCGTCCCAGTGAATTCGGTAGGCCGTTCCGGGCGCGACGATGATTTGGTCTCCGTTCTCGTAGACGAGGCGGGCCCGGCCGTTCACCTTCGTCCGGAGGATATTCCCTTCCTCGACCGTGTCACCGACTTTTGCCTCGCGTACGAGGAAATACTCACCTTCGAAGAGCGCCATACTTCCGTCGTCGACCGTCTTTTTTTCGTGGGGCGTCTTCGAGGGATGAGTGAAAATTTGGGCGTCGCCGAGGAGTTTCGTAATCGACGCGGTTTGCGTGCTCGCCCGGGCGGTAAGCGTCGCGGCGAATGAGAGCGTGATAAATGCCGTTAAATAAAAAACCGTATATTTCATGGATCTCATCTGCGTCTCCTTGCATCCCGGAATACTTTCTCCCATCATAGAAGGAATCATGAAAAAATTCCAAGCGATGAAATCCTTTCTGACGGCTCCTTCCGTGCTCGTGCTCGGGGCCGTCTTTTTTTCGTTCACGGCCCGGGCGGATACGACGCTTGAATACCCCGAACTTTCGGTGGTGCCCCGAGCGAGCGAACGGATCATCGCCGAATCGGCGACCGAAACGAATCGTTCGTGGCAAAATCACATTCCGCTCCTCGTTCCCGCGACAATGAACTTCCTAGCCGGCGTCGTTCTCCAGGCGTCGGGTACGAAGGCGGAAACCGACCCGTCGAACACCGGGGCGAAAGTCGCGCCGTGGGTGGGGATGGGCGTCGGGGCCGCCTGGTGGGCCGTGACGATCGGGATACTCGACCGCGCGCAACCCTACGCGAGCGCCGTGAAAGAAATTTCCGGAATGTCGGCGAAGACGCCGCGGGATCAGCTCCTGCGTGAGCGCCGGGCCGAAGAAGAAATTCGGGCGGCGGGGAATCTTGCGCGGCGGTTAAAGTATATTTCGGCGCTTTCGAATCTCGCGACCGGGGTTTACCTCACGGCTTCGGCGCAGGAGAATGAGTTTTCGAAATACCTCGCGATCGGCGCGGCGATCTCTTCCC
>JANXTV010000550.1 GCA_025352185.1 Oligoflexia bacterium | reverse complement strand
CGCCGCTAGTCGAAAAGAAAACTTACTGGGAAGCGGTCCATACCGGCGAGCATAAAGATTCGACGCAGACCCGGGCGAATCCCGCCGCGATCGTTCTAAAGGCGTTCCACGACGATGTCGAAACCACGGCTTGTTACTTTTTTAAGCGCGTCCGGTAATCCGGAATCGAGTTTAAACCGAGGAAACCGTCCGTCGGCGCCGCTCCGCGCTTGAGTATCCCCGCCCGACCCGCTAGATTCTCGGCATATGGCCCAGACCCTCGCCCTCCACGAAATCCGACAAAACTTCGAACGCATGAAGGAACGCCTCGAGTTCCTGAGGGGGTCCCTTTGACCTCGCTGCGAAACGCCGTCGTATCGACGAACTGAGTGATTTTTCGACCCAGGAAGGGTTTTGGGACGATAACCGGAAAGCGAAACAGCTGACCCAAGAAAAGTCTCGTCTCGAAAACGAGGTGAATCGTTTCGACGAACTCGAACGCGCCTATAACGATGCGACGACGCTTTTCGAACTCGCCCAGGAAGCGGGCGACGACGAGACGATGGCGGAAGTTTCAAACATGGTCGTCGAACTCGGACTGAAGTTTGAACAGGCCGAATTCCAGAAAATGCTTTCGGGCGACACCGATCCGGCGAACGCCATCGTTACGATTAACGCCGGCGCCGGCGGAACCGAATCCCAGGACTGGGCGCAGATCCTTTACCGGATGTATACCCGGTGGGCGGAAAAGCAGGGCTTTCGCGTCGACGTCATGGACGTTCTTCCCGGTGAAGAAGCGGGACTGAAAAACGTCACGATGACGATTAACGGCGCGTACGCGTTTGGACTCTTAAAATCCGAAGCGGGTGTGCATCGACTCGTGCGCATCTCTCCCTTCGATTCGAATGCGCGACGACATACTTCATTCACTTCCGTTTTCGTCTCGCCCGAAATCGACGACACGTTCGAGGTCGTGATAAATCCGGCCGATCTCCGCATCGACGTGTATCGGTCGGGCGGTAAGGGGGGGCAGGGCGTGAACACGACGGACTCCGCGGTTCGAATTACCCACTTACCGACGAACACCGTCGTGACCTGTCAGCAGGAACGATCCCAGATTAAGAATAAAGACCTCGCGATGAAGGTGCTTCGTTCTCGCCTCTACGAACGCCACATGGACGAAGAGCGGAAGAAGCAGCAGACGGTGGAAGATTCTAAGCGAGATATTTCGTGGGGAAATCAGATCCGTTCGTACGTTCTCCATCCCTATAAGATGGTGAAGGACCACCGCACGGGGTTCCAGGTCGGCTCGGCAGATAAGACGCTCGACGGGGAGCTCGAAGGGTTCCAGAAAGCCTACCTGACGGCGAAAATCACGGGCGAGTGGGCGCGGGGCGGATCTGACGACGTCTAACGGATTGCGTTAAGCGGCGGGGATCGTTCACTTTTTCAAGCACCTGCCCTCGAGCCGACGAAGAATATCCGGGAAAATCGGTTTGACATTACCCGTGGGTTCCCTTAGTTATGAATCTCTCTTGAAACGAAACTGCGGGGGCGTAGTTGAGTTGGTTACAACGTCGCCCTGTCACGGCGAAGGTCGAGGGTTCGAGTCCCTTCGCTCCCGCCATTTTTTTTCAGAGATCGGTTCTTAAAAAAAGGGGTACTGCGAAAGCAGCGCCCCTTTTTTATTTTATTCTCCCGCGCGGACCCTTACTCGATAATCGCCACGGCCGGACAGTTCACGAGAATGCCTAAAGTCTTCACGTCGCCGCCACCGAGTCCGGTGAGATTACCCGCGCGGTAAGCCGCGGATACGTCGGCAGAACTCTTCATGACTTGATTCAGTCTGGCCGCCACCGCCTGGGTGGTCCACGAAACTCCCTGAATATCCCAGAGCGGAGAATATCCACCGGCGACGGTGGGAAAGCTCGCCAGGATATTTAGCGGAGAACCTTCGCCGGCAATTGCGCTGTTGAATCCCTGGCGATTCGGGTTCTCGCGTCCGGTTTGTCCATTCGTCACGGCGAAGAGGGGAAGCGTCGCCGCGGTTCCGTTCAGTTCGTCTAGCGCGGGAGCGACGGTGTCGCCTTCGAGCGTCGCGGCGAGAGGGATGTTCGCGTCGAATGTGAGGTAGACGAGGGCCTTTCCCTTCGAGAATCCGCGCGCTAAACCGAGGACGACTTCTTTTTTCTTCGGGCAAAATTGGATAACCCGGTCATGTACGAGGGCGAAATCGGGTTTTACCGAACAGAAATCGAGTTCGGCAGCCGAATGATCAAACGCTAAGATCGGGGCGTCGAAGACGACGACGAGTCCGCTCGAATCGGTAACCCGAACGAGGGGGCTATAGTCTGAGCTCGCGACCGATCCGGGCTGGACGGCGACCGGCGGGAAAAGATCGGGCGCGGTACCCGGAGTGAGCGCGCGCGCGGGTGCGAAATCAACACTGCCGGTATCGAGGGCCATCTCGCCGTCTCTTCCGATCGTCGCGGAACGGGTCCCCTTGAGTTTCGCCGCGGCGGCGAGGGCCGGCGCGTAACCAATGCCGAGGCGAGTTGCCGTGGCTCTATCGCTCACGTCGGTGAGCACGTACCAAACTTTTTTCCCGCTCGGGAGTGAGCCTTGATGGAGAGGGAGAGTAATCGAGTCATTCTTCAGATCGATTTTACCCTTTAAGAATTGGGTTACGACCGCGGAGTCCGCGAAGGCTGGGCTTCCGGACGTGGATGCGACCATGAGCGTGAGGATGAGAGGGCTTAAGTTCGACTTCATTTCGTTCTCCTAGAATGCCGCTCATTTCCGAAGAAAGGCGGCGAAGGTTATTATGGACAGAGCTTGATTCGCAGCACGGCCGATTAGGTTACCGCGCGAGCGAAATAATTTCTGTGAACGAAATGAGAGCGAAATCATCGGATACTTTTTGAGTGGTCAGTATCTATAAAAAGAATACCGACGCTCCTTTTTACCCCTCATTTTAAGGAAAAAAGAAAGCGGAAGAAAGGATGCACCCTTTCTTCCGCTCTTACCGTTTTAACTCAGCCGTTTCGGATTTCTCCGTGCTAGACCGAGCTTACGGATTCATCAGTGACGGACGAGATTATCGTCGTAGCCGTCGTTTTTCCGGAATCCACCGCGGCCACCGAGGTAACCACCGGCAGTTCCGAAGACGATCATTCCGAAAAGGAACCAACCCGCAAATTTTAGGGCGCGTGCGGCGGCGATGCCGGCGTCGTTAGCCGCTTGGGTCACCTTTTGGTTGATCTCATTAATCTGCGTTTGAGCCTCGTTCTGAGTAATGCCGGCTTGCGAGGCGTAATACATTGTCGCGGATTCGGTGTCTCCGCGAACGAGGCGAGTCGCAATTCCTTGCGCGACTTCAGCGGGTGGAGATTTTAAACTCCGTGCTCCGAACGCATCTTCAGCGATTTGCTGGGCTCGGGGATTCTGGGCGGCGGCCGCACCGGCGACTCCGGCGGCTCCGACGACTTTTCCCGCCGCTCCGCCGATTGCGACCACGCCGGCACCGAGTTGTGCTAGGACGAAGAGCAGAACCACGCCTGCGATCGTAAGACCCTGAATGGCTCCGCTCCGCATGTCTTCATGCGAGCGGGAACGGGCCGCGATCATCGCTCCGATATAAAGGGAAGCGGCTAGAGATAGGATCGACCAAATCGCCGTGCCGACTCCGAGACCCCGGAGAGTGTCTGGACCCTGAATCACGCCTTGCAGGTTCGCGCCTCCGAACGCCATTCCGAGTGAAAGGAGCGCGGCAAACGCGAGGAGAGTAACGACGGTTCCGGTGAATACCGCTTTCAAGCTGAGGGTGTCGAACGTTCCAAATTCGCTATCACTCGAGAGATCCGTCGGCAGCGAATTAAAATCAACGAGGTTGTTCGGACGGTTTTTCTGGGGCTGGACTGCAATATTCGGATTCATAAATCCTCTTTTCAAGATTTTAGGGGTGGAGGTTCAGGACATTTCAGATTCGAAGTCATGAGGTGCAATCCATATGCCGTGCCCCACTTTTTTTAGGGAATGCCCTAATCTGCCCCGCGGCGGCTTGGAGGAAGTCGGCTTGTTCTTTGCTTTGGTTTCCATGGGTCTGATTTGGACTGATGGGTTCGCAGACCCGTTTCGAATCATTAATGCGAAAGGATACAGGAGTAAAAATGATCACGGAAAGAAAGGCCCCCTCCCGCCTCCACCTGAGTTCGCCGTATTTATTTCGGATGGAAGAAGGAGTGCTTCACTCCTATTCCGAGGAGACTTCACTCCGCACACGGAAACGGGCGGGAGTGATAAACGAAGATTTCCAAAAATTCGTGAAACAAAAAAACTATCCTTGCATCGCCGCGAAGGCCACGGTGGCTCACCGGGACTATCGTCTCGGAATCTACGAATCGCTCGGCTCCGGAAAATTTGCTCGCGAGCTCTGCTTAGATTTGGCGACTTTTCGGCGCGAATACGCCCGCACTCACTCTCGATTCATGACGTTAGTCGCCACGTACGGAGAGAGTTCTTTCCCCGAAGAGAAGTCGTTCGAAGACGCACTCTGGAGCGAACTATCGGCGGTAGCGTCCGTCCCGGAGTTCGATATTCCCGGCGACCCGCTCTTTAGCGAGGACCCGGAGGAACCGGATTTTTGTTTTAGTTTTCAGGGCGATGCCTTTTTTGTCGTTGGGATGCATCCCGGGAGTTCGCGGATTTCCCGACGTTTTACGGTCCCGACTCTCATATTTAATCTCTACGCGCAGTTTGAGCAACTCGACGAGGAAA
>JANXTV010000549.1 GCA_025352185.1 Oligoflexia bacterium | reverse complement strand
ATCAAACACATTCTTCTCCGTGTCGAATACCGCATAGGCGTCGCGAAACGCCGCGAGACGCCCCGCGATCTTTCCACCGGCGTCGACGGCGAAACTCGCGCCGTCGAAAAGCACGTCGTCGGTCGCTCCGATTTGGTTTACGTAAATCAGCGGTGCCCCGACGCACTTCGCCACGTCACCGTGCAGTTTTTCCCGGTGCTCGCGCTTACCCGACTCGAAGGGAGACGCTGACATAGAAATAAGGATGTCGGGTGCGAGCTTTGTAATCGCATCGACCGGATTCTTTCCGTAAATCTTCCTCCCGAGCACCTTATCCGCGCCCCAGAGGTCTTCGCAGATTGCGAACGCAACTTTCTCTTTTCCCGACTCCCAGACCCCGTGCTCGGTCGCCGGCTCGAAGTAGCGAGCCTCGTCGAATACATCGTAGGTCGGAAGCAGAGTTTTCGCCTGCGTGTGTACGGCCTTTCCGTTTTCAAAGACGGAAATACAGTTCATCGCCGCCCGGCCCGACGAATTCGGATTTCGAGCGACGTGCCCCACCGCGAGCGCCGTCGACTCCCCTTTCGTAAGCTCGGCAAGCTTCGCAAGCGCCGCATCTGTCCGTTCGAAAATTTCCGGTCGATCGAGAAGGTCGAGGAGGACGTAGCCGCTCACCGAAAGTTCGGGGGTTAAAAGCAACCGGGCCTGATCTGCGGAGTTCGCGGAGCAGGCCCGGGCGTAGGCATTCGAGATCAAGGTGACATTCGTTTCGAAGTCACCGACGACGGGAGCGATCTGGGCAAGCGCGATTCTCACGTTCGGCCCTCACCTCTCCCTAGAAATTAGAAACGGTTCGAAAGTTCGGATTTATCGAAGAAATACGCGATTTCCCGCGCGGCCGACTGGGCCGAATCCGAGCCGTGGGCGGCGTTCGCCTCGATCGAATCGGCGAAATCCTTACGGATCGTGCCCGGTGCGGCTTTCGCCGGATCGGTCGCGCCCATGATCTCGCGATTCGCTAGAACCGCGTTTTCACCTTCGAGAACCATCAGGAGCACGGGACCCGAGGTCATGAAATTCACGAGCGAACCGAAGAACGGACGCTCTTTATGTTCGATGTAGAATCCTTCCGCTTTTTCGCGGGAAAGTTTTGTGAATTTTGCGGCTGCGATGCGGAGTCCTTTTTTCTCGAAACGGGTGATGATTTCACCGATCGCGTTTTTAGCGACGGCGTTTGGCTTAATAATGGAGAATGCTTTTTCGACAGACATGATGAGTTCCCTTTCTAAAAGAACGATTTAAAATTTCGAACGGGGTCGGTTTAAAAGGCTCCCTTTAGAAACAGATCCCCGATCTCGAACCTGAATTAACTTATTTTCCGAGCGCAGCCTTCATGGTGATGCCCAGCTCGGCCGGACTCCGGGTGATTTTCGCTCCGGCCGCGAGGAGGGCTTGGAATTTTTCTTCCGCCGTCCCCTTTCCGCCCGAAATAATCGCTCCCGCGTGTCCCATCCGTTTTCCCGGAGGTGCGGTCGCACCCCCGATGAATCCGACGATTGGCTTCTTAAACTCACGTTTAATATATTCGGCCGCTTCTTCTTCGGCATTTCCGCCGATTTCACCGATCATGATCACGCCATCGGTATCCTTATCGGCCGCGAAAGCCTCTAAGCAATCGATGAAATTCGTTCCGCTGAGCGGATCGCCACCAATTCCTACACACGTCGACTGACCGATACCGAGTTTCGTTAACTGATGCACGGCTTCGTAGGTAAGAGTGCCTGATTTCGAGACCACTCCGATGCGACCCGGAAGATGGATCGGTCCGGGCATAATCCCGATCTTACACGCGCCGGGAGTGATAATTCCCGGGCAGTTCGGTCCGATCAGACGAGACTTTGTGGTGGAGAGATACCGTTTCGTCGCGAGCATATCCCGAACCGGAATTCCTTCGGTGATGCAGACGATCAGTTCCATGCCCGCATCCGCGGCTTCGCAAATGGCATCCGCCGCGCCCGGAGGCGGCACGAAAATCATCGTGGCGTTCGCACCCGTGGCGGCTCGCGCTTCGGCGACCGTATCCCAGACCTTAAAACCTTCGTGCGTCTGTCCGCCGCGACCGGGAGTCACTCCGCCGACGACGTTGGTGCCGTAATCCCGTGCACCCATCGCGTGAAAGGATCCCTGCGACCCCGTAATTCCTTGAACGAGGAGTTTCGTATTTTTTCCAACCCAGATCGCCATTAGAGGGTCCCTTTCGCCGCCGCGACGACTTTTCGTGCCGCATCGCCGATATCATCGGCCGCCGTAATTTTCAGTCCCGAGTTCCGGAGAATCTCTTTTCCCTTTTCGACATTCGTCCCTTCGAGACGGACGACGAGCGGTACCGCGAGCGAAAGTTCTTTCGCCGCCGCAATCACGCCCTCGGCAATGATGTCGCACTTCATGATCCCGCCGAAGATATTCACGAGAATGGCCTTCACGTTCTTATCTTTCAGAATGATCTTAAACGCGTGCGTGACTTTCTCCTTCGAAGCGCCGCCGCCGACATCGAGAAAGTTCGCGGGAGTTCCGCCGTTTAACTTAATGATGTCCATCGTCGCCATCGCGAGTCCGGCTCCGTTCACGAGGCAGCCGATGTTTCCGTCGAGAGCGATGTAGGCTAAGTCGTACTTCGAAGCTTCGACGTCCTGGGCGTTTTCTTCCTGAATATCCCGCATTTCGACCA
>JANXTV010000509.1 GCA_025352185.1 Oligoflexia bacterium | reverse complement strand
CCTCCGTGCGGGATGGAATGTCGATCGTTCCGATTCGAATGTACTTTAAAAAAGGACTTGTGAAGGTTGAGATCGGTCTCGGAAAAGGGAAACGAAAGTCCGATAACCGGGGGTCTTTCGGGTGCGATCGAGGAAGGCTTCACCGAGAGTGCGACCGAGAACTGCCGACATTTTACTTCCGACCCCGCTTCATCGCTTTTTCAATTTCTCGGTCGGCCGACTTCTTTTTAACGTCATCCCGCTTATCGGACTTTCGTTTCCCTTTTCCGAGACCGATCTCAACCTTCACGAGTCCTTTTTTAAAGTACATTCGAATCGGAACGATCGACATTCCATCCCGCACGGAGGCACCGTACATGCGCTCGATTTGGTGACGGTGAAGGAGTAGTTTTCTCTTTCGAAGCGCCTCGTGATTCCAGATGTTTCCGTGTGAGTACGGTGCAAAGTGGGCGTTCGTGAGGAAGGCTTCGAGTTTACCGCCCGTGCGGCCCTGAACGTCGACGAAAGCATCCCGAAGATTCGGCGACGTCTGGCGAATACTTTTCACTTCTGTACCCGTGAGGACGATTCCCGCCTCGACGACTTCTTCGATAAAAAAGTTCGATCGGGCATTCGGATTTCCCGCGATCAGGATTTCCGCGTTTGGATCAACCTTTGCCATGGGGGACCTTCTCGTCGGTCTGCGCTATCCCGAGTGAGAGAATGGTTTTAAACGCTTCTTCCACGGAGAGGCCGCTATCTTGAACTTCGTCTTCCGCGACGATGAGGTGAAAACCGGAAGTCGGGTTCGGAGTCGTCGGGACGTAGACATTTAAAAAATGTCCCTTCGATTTTTCGATCGGTGATCGTGCCGTACCCGTTACGAATGCGAGCGCGTAAGCGCCCTTACGGGGATACTCGAGGTAGACGACACGCGAGAATTGTTGCTTCTCGCCGGTCGCCATCGTCTTCAGTAACTGATTCAGAGAAGAGTAAATCGCCCGAACGACGGGAATTCGCTGGATGAGTTGGCTAAAAAAACTGAGGACGCGAGCTCCCAGGATATTCTTTGAGAACCATCCGAGGCTAGAAATCAGGAATGCGAACACGATAGTAATTCCGACCGTAGCGGCAAAATTAATGAGTTCGGCCGTGAGCGGTTCGAAATAATGGATGGGCTTCCAGTCGTCCGGGATGAGCAGGTGGAGCGTCCAGAGCGCGGAGAAAATTTTATTCAGGATCCACGCTACCGCCGCGAAGGGAATGAGGACGAACACGCCCGTAAGAAAGTGGCGGCGAAAGAGGGAGGCAAAGTCTCGGGGAGATCGGAAGTACTTACGCATGCGGTACTTTTAGAATGCGCTGAGTGCGCCGTTTTTTACAGGAAAAGTTGGACGGTGACGCCCGATCCCCACTCGCTCCCACCGATATCGTAGCCTGGATCGCCGACCTTTCGGTTTGAAAGATCCCCGTTCTCGTCACCGGGCGACTTCTCGACATGTTTTTTCGGATAGATCGAATACGACGCATGGAAATCAAATCTGCCGGGGGCGTCAAAAACCCAGAGCGAGTTAAAACCGAGCCCGAAGCCGGCGGCAATGCGGTGCTCATCCGGATCGATCGCGTTTCCAGCTTCCGTCGGGAGCGCGGCGTATATCCCCGGACGATAGACATAACCCAGATGGATCTCGCTGGGTCCGTAGGTCCAGGTGTGCCCGATTCGGGGGATGAAGAGATCGCGGGTTTTCCTCCCGAGATTCGATCCGGCGGAAAAGTCGACTCCGCAGCTCGGTGAACAGGCGGACGTTTGGGGGTCGAGGATGACGATGGCGGGGGATTCGTATTTCGACCAAGCCTGGTAATCGAGCTGAACGAAAAGAGTATTTCCGGACGCGTATTTCCACTCGGTTCCTGCTTGGAGCGTGAGGGGATCGTAATAGAGCGTAGAAATTGCGGGAAATGAGAAGCTTAAAGCGGAGACCGTTCCGATCGCCCGGGCATTTGCCTGGACGTTTAACGTCTGTGGCTGCGAGGAGGCGAACCGCGCCGTTAATCCAAAGGAAAGCGTTTCCGACGCGAGATAAGTGAGACCCAGAAAGGGCGATGCCTGAGTTTTCAAACTCGCCGAAATGCGCATGCTCGATGCCGTACCCGACCCTTGATTTAAAAATAAAGTCGTATCGGACGTGAGTTTCGTCCCGAGACGGAGGCCGGCCCCCACGCTCCACCGTGGGGAAAGGAGACCCGAAAACGCGAATTGAAACTCTGGTTTCTGGGTACTCCCGCGGTGAAGGGTGTATTCCGGCACGAAGGATTCGCCCGAGTCGACGAGCGCCAGGCGATCGAGCGGAAGGTAAACGACTGCCCCGAGTCCCCATCGATAAGGAGACCTTTTCGACTGGGTCGATAGTCCGACGCTCTGACCGAAGGTGACCGGATAGGATGTATCCACGTTCGCGCTGCGAGTAGTGGCATTCGTTTTATCCGAATTTACCGGGTTCTCGACGACGACATTATCGATATTTACGAAGCTCGGAGCCGAGTAAAGGAGGGACCAGTGAAAGCGGGTCCCGCTCTCCGGGTCCGACTCGGGGAGTAGGCTTAGTTGCGCGGGATTTTCGTAGGCCGAAGCGCTGGAGAATTCGGCGCCGCCGGCTTTCGCTCCGCCGAGTGCAATACTTTCCGACGTAAAACCGAAGCGATCTCCCACGGAGGCGAATCCGTTTCCGGAAATGACGAGCGTCGTGAGGATCACGGCGAAAAGGGTACGACTAGACATTTGCCTAGGGAGTACCTGGTTTTTAAGAATGATTAAACTTGAAAGTGAGCGAGTGGAGAGCGTTCATCCAGTTTTGCCAGTCCGACCATTCGAGATCTTCCGCGCGCCTAGTCCCGTCGATGCCCGCATTTTCGAGCGCTTCTTTCCAAACCGACCCCTTCGGGAGACCCGAGCGAAGCATCTTTCGTCGGTGAAGGAACGGGATGCGGATTAACTTCTCCCACTGAGTATCCCAGTGAGCGAGTTCCTCCGCCGATACCGCGCCGGCGGGTTTTATTTTTCGGGCTTTACGTGCGTGGAGGACGACGACTTCCGAGTTTACGTCGGGCGGCGGGATAAAAGCGCTCGGCGGTACCGACAGTAATTTTTTTATGTCCCAGAGATTTTGCATCCAAAGTGAGAGAGACCCCCACGCTTTTTCACCGGGCGTCGCCCTTAAGCGGGCCGCGACTTCCGCCTGGAACATCAGCACCATCGAGGGAATCAGCGTCGGGTGGGTCGCGAGTTCCTGTAGGATCGCGGTACCGGCAGAATAAGGAAGATTCGAGACGACGACGAGCGGCTCGGTCGATAGGTATATCGAAGACTCGACGTCGAGGAAGTCCGCCGTAATCACTTCGACCCGCGGAATTTTCTTCCCCTGTTCAACCCATTCGTCCGCTAAGCGAGCGTCTTTCTCGACGATGAGGAATCGCTCGAGGTTCGGACGAGCGGCAAATTCTTCAAGCAGGGCCCGGGTGATCGCACCCTTTCCCGGGCCGATCTCGAGAACCGCGCGAGCTCCGGTTTCCGAAATGCATTCAAACGTCGTTCGCACGATTGTGGAAATTACTTTTTCATCTTTCAGGAAATGTTGGCCGAAGGCACGGCGACGTCGACTAGTGGGCATCTAAAACTCCGGGGAAGCGAACGCGTTTAAGGTGAGGTAGTCGAGTCCGCGTAGGGCGTGGCTTTGGCGGAAGCGAAATGCGCCCGCGCCCGCGATCATCGCCGCATTATCAGTGCAGTATTTCATTTCGGGAAGGATCGGGGGTTGGAGTAGACCAAGCGACTTCCATTCGGTGTCGAGGCGATTTCGAAGCCGGGAATTTGCCGCGACTCCGCCAACGATGGCGAGACTTTTACAGCGGTTATCCCGTACGGCGAGAGCTATTTTCGTAAAGAGCGCGTCGACGATGGCTTCCTGGAGGGAGGCGCAGAGATCCGGGAGCCGCGACTCGAGTTCCCCTTTCTTTCGGAGCTCTTCCGCCTTCATGGCAACGGCGGTTTTTAGTCCACTAAATGAAAAATCGAGCGTCGCTTTCTGGGGGAGCGCGCGGGGAAAGTCGAACGCGCGCGGATTTCCGGACTGGGCCGTCTCGTCGATCCAGCGTCCCCCGGGGTAGGGAAATCCGAGGACCTTCGCGGTTTTATCGAACGCCTCCCCGGCGGCGTCGTCTCGGGAGCGGCCAACGAGCGAACGTTTCAGGAAGTCCAGCGGCCAGAGCTCCGGTGCGGCGGGCGCGAGGTGAAGATTCGTATGGCCCCCGGAAACGACCGCAATGAGCATCGGGTACGGAATTTCATTACGGCGGACGGGTGGGCGATCGGAACTATTTAAAAAAATAGACGTCGCATGCCCTTCTAAGTGGTGAACGGGAACCAGAGGTTTTTCGAGTGCGTACGCCATCGATTTTGCGGCACTCACCCCGACGAGTAGGGCCCCGACAAGTCCCGGGCGATTCGTCACGGCAATCGCATCGAGCTCACGTGGAGAAATTTCGGCCGAAGCGAGGGCGGCGGTAATCATCGGATTAATCGTCTCGAGATGATTCCGGGATGCGATCTCCGGAACCACTCCGCCGTAGGGCCGGTGGATCAAGATCTGCGAGAACGTTTCGCAGGAAAGAACTTCAATCGAGTCGACTTGGTAGCGAACGACGGAGGCGCTACATTCGTCGCAAGACGTTTCGATACCGAGGATCAGACTCATGGGTGTTTCGGCTTCAGAAGTTTAGCCTTCTCTTTTTCCAGATCCTTCTTCATCGCCGTGACGATCTTCTTCATCGCGGGATCGGCAAGTTTTTCGTAGGAGAGATCGAGGCCGACCAGTTGGAACGTATCGGATTTCGCAATCGTCTCGAGCGGAACCACTCCGAGATACTGTCCGCGGTACGACGCTTGGACAATTGGGATGCCGTTTTCGATGACCGGTTCTTGCGTGAAGCTCTGCGTGTGGGCTCCGACGACGATCGCGACACCCGCTAATTTTTTTGCAAGTTCCAGGTCCGCTTCCATTCCCGAGTGGCTGAGAACGACGAGTAGGTCCGTCTTTCCTTCGAGCGCTGCTTTCTCGCGCGCAAACGCGGGGAGCCGAGGCTCGACCGTTAATGGTTCCGGATAGGGAATGCCCTCGCCGACCAGGCCGATGACTCCGATGCGTACGATCTTCCCGTCGGAATTCTTTTTTTCAATCACTACGGAGCCGGGAAAGAGTCCTTTATCACCCGACCGTAAGTTCGCGGCGAGGACTTTAATTTTCGACTTTCCGAGAAGCTCTCGGTAGACGTCGATTCCGAGGGCGAAATCTTTATCTCCGGGCACCGTCACTTCGAGACCCATTATATCGTGAGCTTTTATGAGCGCGGCCGCCTGAATCCGCCGAGACTTTACGAGTGACTCGGGAAAGTCTTTCGTTTCGAAAAGAAAGTTACCGGAGTCAACCTGGAGAAAGGGGCCCTTTTTATCGGCTTCTAATTTTTTTAGCAGGCCGGATCGTCGAATAATTCCCCCCATGGGGTCGACGCGGCATCCGCAGGGCTCGACTTCACCGAGAACGTCATTCGAATAGAGAAGAGTCGCCGCTCGCGTGTCGTGCGAAAAAAGGAGACTCGCCGAACCGATGAGAATCCCGAGACCGATCACATTTTTCATTGGTCTATTTCAGTTTCGCTTTTGCGGCCTTCGCTTCGGGCGACTTCGCATGTTTTTCGACGATTTCTTGGTAAAAGGCCTTTGCATCCGACTTCATACCGAGGGCATCGAATGAAGTCCCAATGCGCAGGAGCGCCTTCGGGAGACTCTTCGATTTCGGGTACTTTTCTTGAAGGGACGAATAGTCGAGGATTGCTTTCTTATATTGGTTCTTCTCGAAGAGCGATTCGCCGCGGAGGAAGAGCGCCTCTTCCGTGTGTTTACCCTTCGGAAACTTTAAGTACTGGTTCAGCGCCTCGATGGCGCCTTCGTAATTTTTTTCTTTAAATGCCGATCGCCCTTTTTCAAAACTTGCGGACGGGTCGGTTTTTGGAACCTCTCGTTCCTTCTCTTTTTCTTTTTCTTTTTTCTGGAGTGCGTCGATGAGGGCGGCTTGGGACGCTTGGAGCTCCTGGATTTTTGCGTTCATTTCGCGGAGCTGGTTCTCCTGCTCGCCGCGCTTCGTCTGATCTTTCGCGAGGGATTCATTTTTTTTCTGGAGGTCGTCGATGCGGCCATTCAGTTGGTTAATTTCAGACCGAAGTTCTTCCGCAACCTTCTGGTTATCGTTCGTGGCCACTTCGGTCACTTTCGTTGAGTAGCCCGTATCCGGATTTTCACTCTCCGGTTTTAGGTCGGACCTTGTCTTCAGGCAGGAGGAAGTCGAGACGAGGGCCAGAAGCGAGACCAGCGAAAGCAGGCGAGACGTCGATTTCATATGCCCGTAGAATCGCATTCTGGGGGAATTAAGGCGAGAAATTAGGCGGGAATTGCTGAGGAGTTCCGGTACTTCCGCCCGATCCACCGTTTGGATATGACGCTCCGCCTCCGGTACCGTTATTCGGTGCGTTCCCGCCTCCAGTTCCCGTTCCTGTGCCGCCCGGTCCGGATCCGCCGCCCGTTCCCGTGCTCGGCGACCCGCCAGCTGGACGCTTCATCACTTCGGTGGCGAGTTCGCCCACGGGAGGTTCGATAGTCGAGGGTTCCGGGGGAGGGACGGGCACTTCGGGTGGGAGGAGGCTCGTTCGTGAGGACCCCTGCCGGAGGGCATCGAATTCGGACTCTTCCGCTAAACGCTTCGCTTTCGCCGCAAAATCTTCGGCGATCTGGAAGTTCTTCATCCGGTACTCGTTCTGCGCTTTAAAGAAGGCTTCCGTTGCGCGCCGGTATTTTTCCGGCGCGAGCGAATCCGCACTCACTTCACGAGCCGCTCGGAGAGCAGCGGCCGTATCGGACATGAGTTGGATGGGGCGCTCATGGAAAATAGAGCACCCAAAAAGTGAGAGGGGAGTGAGGAGAGAAAGGATGAGCCTTTTTCTAATCACTTCGAAGTAATGGCGAAATTAGCGCGACGATTTTTAGCGTAGGCTGCATCGTTCATCGCCGAATCGACGAGACGTTCTTTACCGTAGCTAATCGTCGCGACGCGATCCCCGGTCACTCCGGCCTTTTTAATGGCGTCTCGTACCGTGTTCGCCCGTTTTTCACCGAGTGCGATGTTATACTGAATTCCGCCGCGTTGATCGCAGTGGCCTTCGATTTGAATCTTAACCGAAGGATTTGCCTTCAGGATTTCTACGTTCGTATTCAGCGCCGTCTTTCCGTCGGAGTCGATCTCGAAAGAGTCGTACTTAAAGTAGATAGTCTGCATTCCCATCGCTTTTCCGGAGTCGGAATCGCCGCCGGTATTTTCATCACCTTTATTCAGTTCAGAGGAACCTTCTCCTCCTCCGGGAACCTCGGTCTCATCTAATTTCTTAGCTGACTTACAGCTAGCGAGTCCGAGAAAAAGGGAAAAGGTGAGTGCGGCGAACGAAAGTTTACGAAGCATAAATCCTCCTGATAAGCTCGGATGGTAAATCAGGAATATCAAAATGGAAACCCTGAAAGGCCGCATCGGGCTAATCGTTTTTTTTATGCTGATGGCGGGGGGGGCCTCGGGGAAGATCGCGCCCGAGCAAGACCGCCTTTCGTTCCACACCGCGCATTTCCGATTCCACTACCCGTCGCATTACCGCACCTTTACGGAAAACCTCAGCGTATCGCTTGAAGAAGCGTTCGGCCTCCTTTCGCGTGATCTCGGGTGGAGCCCCGAAGGAAAGACGGAAGTCGTCGTGCGCGGCGATAGCGACGTCCCCGGGGGAGTGGCCGAAGTATTCCCTTATAATCGCCTCGTGATTCAGGCGGTGCCACCCGAGCCCTTTGGGTTTTTCTCGGAATCGGACGATTGGATCCGAACCCTTGCGATCCATGAGTTGACTCACATCATCGCGAATGACGAGACGAGCGGCCTGTTCCGTTTTCTCCGGTCCTTTATTGGGACAGCGGCGAAAGTAAATCCTTACCAACCGTCGTGGTTGATTGAAGGGCTCGCCGTTTACGAGGAGACGCGGCTTACAGGAGCGGGGAGGGGCCGATCGGTCTGGAATCAGATGATCACTCGCCAGGCCGTTCACGATGAAAATTTCAGCGTCGACGGACCGATTTCCCTCGATCGCCTAAACGATGGCGTCCCGTACTGGCCGGCGGGGAATACGCCGTACCTTTACGGATACCTCCTCGTAGAAGCGATCGCCGAAACCGGCGGTGCAAAGGCGCCGTTTGAAATTTCGAATCTGAATTCGGGTCGACTTCCCTTCCTGATCGACGGAGTGGCCCGGTCGCGGTTAGGGAAAAACTACTCGGAAATTTGGCGAGGTTTAGTCGAGAAAATCGGAACGCAGGAAAAATCAGATTGGGCGCTCCTCTCGAAAACTCCGCCGACCCCCACGGAATCCCTGACGTCGATCGGGCGAAGGACTCGCGGGGCGGCACCATTTACGGGTGGTGCCCGGAAAGACGACATCCTTTTCATTCGCGACTCGCGCCGTGAGGGAGTCGGCCTTTCTCATCTCCACGCGGGGGCGGTTAAAAATTTAAATGAATGGCGATGGGATGGCGGAACTCGCGTGCGTGCGGTACCGGACGGAAACGGGGCCGGCTACTCGAAGATTATCCCTTTTCGGGAACACTCGCTTTACTCGGAACTCTTTTATTACGATCTCGACCGGAGTCTCGAATCCCAGCTGACCGAAGGCGCCCGGGCGGCCGATCCCGATTTTTCTCCGGATTTTAAGTGGGATCCTGCCGCCCGAAAAATTTCGGGGGGAAAAATCGTTTTCGTAAAGAACCTTCCCGATGGAAATCAAGCGATCGCGACTTGGGACGGAGAAAACGAAGATCTACTTTTCGCGGGCGAGCACTTCGAACGAATCGCAACTCCGGTATATGGGAGCGGAAAGTCGAGCGACTGGATCGCCTTCTCCGAAAAATCTCGAACTACGGGAGAAAAAATCCGGGCCATTCAGATTTCGACTCGGAAGGTGTTCGACCGGACGACACCCGAATCAGCTCGAGATTCCGCGATCACTCCCGAGTGGGATGCTCACGGAAATCTGCTCTTCGCCAGTGGGCGCGGGGGGGTGTTTAATCTCTACCGGGTCGCACCGGGAAAAAATCCGGTTCGCGTGACCCACGTGACCGGGGGTTTAATCCAACCCGTCTCGGTGGGCGAAAACAGAGTGATCGCGCTTGAATACGGACCGAATGGCTTTAATTTGGCGCGGCTTCCATTATCGCCTCCGGGTCTTCCGCCGCTTTCGGAACTGACGACCTTGCGGGAAAAGATTTCCGGAGCTCCCCCGGGCGTTTCCGGTGAATCGAATTCTGGATTCGACCCGAATCTCGAACGGTCGGCGACCGCGTACTCGGTTCTTCCGGCTTTACTTCCCCACTACTGGGGGCCGGATTTAAGACGAGTATCTGACGGATGGACGCTCGGAATCCAAACGGGTAGCGTCGATGCCTGGGAGTCTCACCGATATCGTCTCTTCGGGGCGTACGACACTCGGACGACTTTTCCGCTCGTCGATATCAATTACCAATACGACGGGCTCTTTCCGACGTTTGAATTTTCTCTCCGCCAGGAGAATCGGTATTTTGCGAATTACCGGGAGAGTAACCGCATTCGGACGGGGGCGCTCCGTGCGTATATTCCAGCGGGATGGGACACAAATTTTATCGTTGGCGGAACGGCTTCCACCTCGAGGTTTTTTGGGGGCGAGGAATCGAGCAGCGGATTTGAGCTCGGATGGAGTCTTCGCCGGATGGTCGCCTACGACGATTCGATTGACCGTGAGGGAGAAAGCGGCGTCGCGCTCGACGCGGGAATCACCGGGTATTTCGCGGGTGAGGAGCGATATTCCTCGATTCGTTCGCTACTCGAACTCAGAATACCGTCTCCGGTCCGGCGACATTTTTTACGGATAGCGGTCGACTACGCGCACGCGAATAATGACCGAATCGAAGCCCTTTATTTTCTGGGCGGAGGGGAAGAGACGATCGCGGCGAATCGTGAATTCCTTTTCCGGGGTTATGATCCCGGAACCGTTTTTGGAAGGGAGATCCTGACCTCGAACTTTGAGTATCACTTTCCGGTCGCCGACATCTTTCACGGATGGGGCACCTTTCCCGCCTATTTCGAGCGCTCGCGCGTGAAACTCTTTATGGATGTTGCATCGGCGGAATACGTGGGGACCGAGCAGCGGAGTTTAAAACGCTGGCCCTCGGGCGCGGGCATCCATTTTCTAAACGATTTCAATCTCCTCTACCGAGTTCCGGTGACGATCGCTTTCGGGTTTGATCGCGGTTTTTCTCCCGATCTCGGCGGTGAAACGCGATTCGTCCTGGGCCTTTACTCCCGCCTAAAATAAGGGGCGTTCACGGGGTGGTACGAAGTTCGCTGAAGGGATTCGGGTAACTAACAACCTAACCCAGGAGAGAAGTGTGAAAGACATCAATAAAATAATTCTGATCGGAAGACTCGGTGCGGATCCCGTAATGCGGGAGACGAAGACGGGTGCGGTCGTTGTCCATTTTCCGGTCGCGACGTCCCGTCGGGTAAAATCGACGGAGCCGTCGGAGACCGAGGAAGTGAAAATGACGGAGGAAACTCAGTGGCACCGAATCGTGGCTTGGGGACGGCAAGGGGAAACCTGCGCTCAGTACCTAAAGAAAGGTCAGAAAGTATACGTGGAGGGATCGATCCTGAGTCGTCATTACGAAGCGAAAGATGGAACGGACCGCATGTCTTTTGAAGTGATCGCAGAGACGGTGAGTTTCCTCGGGGGTGGACGTACGGATTCCGTATCCGAAGCCCAGAGCGCTTAGACGAGCTCTCGCGAAAAATGAAAAGGGCCCCGGGGAGAAATCCGCGGGGCCCTTTTTTATTTTGAAATTCTTACGAGGTCTCCCACGATGACCGACCGGGGGGTGACCACGGGAGTCTTATCGGGGGGATAAATTTTTTCGAGTCGCGCGATCGCGGCGTCTTTTTCCGCGTGAATAACCCGGAGGAGGGCGAACGGAAAAATGAGATCCTTATAAAGTTTATCCGTCGTTAAATCGTAGCTCGGAGCCTTTCGGGCGACTTCGAGGATGGTACCGACGCGAATTCCCTGATTCACTCCGAGATTCACAAAGTAGTCTTTTTGGAGAATTTCATTCGGCTCACCGAGATCGATTCCCTTGAAGACGCTATAGACGATCGCGGTATCTTCGGAGAGTGCGCTCGGTATCGCAACCCACCCTAGCCCGACCATGACTCCGCAAAATAGCAGAAGTGAACTTCGTTTTCTCAGTCGCTCCATAACACCCTTCCAAACCGGATCTCATCCCGAGATCCTGTGTCTCTAGGTACCCATCGGATCGGCGGGGAGAAAACTTAAGGGCGGCGCTAAAAGCCAATATTCTGACGACCCGGAAGACTGCGGGGATCTATTCGGCGAGAAACCAGTGTTTACAGTCGGAGGGTTTTCCGCCGAATCCCGGTAGATTCTCCGCTTTCGCTTCGGCCGAGGTGGCGTATTTCATGGCCACTTCGATCGCCTGATTAAACTCCTCCGTCGTCCTTCCGACGGAGATTCGGGTCCGAAAAAAATCCGCCCATTTGAACTCGGCGAACTCGATACCGGTCTTCCGGTATCCCCCGTTTTTCCTGACGAACCAGGCTAGGCTCCGGTAGGGATCGTCGACGAGTTTCGTAACGTCCGACGCCAGCCCGCCCGGAATGGAAATCTTCTTACCGAGGTGGTCGTACTCCCGAACCCACGCATTTTTTTCCATCTTCGACCAGAACTCCTCCATGGAGGCGAGACCCGAGTAGTCTTCTTCAAGGCGGTAATACGCGTTTTTTCGACCGACCCGAAGGGCTGCCACTGCCTGATGATGGTGGTCGATCTGGTAAAACTTTCCATCTGGGCCGAGGACAACCGGGATCGCCTCATCGATGAGGAATTTTTTCAGGCGATCATCGCCCTTTTTCCCGTGGAGAAGTTCGGTCATTTCCTCCACTTTTGCTTCGACGGCCCGCATGCCGACGGCTTCTTGCGTGGGCTGTACTTCGAGGATCGCGTACTTGAATACTTTTCCGACCTTAACTTTCGCCATGGCATTCGTTTCCATTCCCAAAATGAAGAAAAGCCCGAGCACTACGAAATTTCGGAAGGGAGAGGAAGCGAACATCCTCCCGAGAATCTCACGTCGGGGGAGCGGAGGGGCCCGGAAATATCTGCCGAATGACCCGCCGTAACTGCTTGAAATCGAAATGAACTTCACGGTCCGATCTTAACGCGGCGAGATAGTGGATCGTGAGAACGAACGGGCGGGGAAAACGCCGACTTTTCTTTTACGATTCCGGAGGTTTATGCGAGAACGAAGGGAATGAAAA
>JANXTV010000484.1 GCA_025352185.1 Oligoflexia bacterium | reverse complement strand
AAAGTAGTAAAGTACGAAGGGCGTTGCAGTAGTGTTACTCGGGGCCGTTTTACATAACGGGTAGTCCGTCGCCATCGCCCCGTCGGCCGCGAAAAATGCAACCAGACCCAGCGCCCACGCGCACGAGAAGGAAAAATTCTTTTTAAAAGTACGGCCCACGTTCTACCCCCTGGGGATAAGGCAGGAATTTCCCACCTTCATCAGAACTCATCGTGAAAACGACAGATATTCTTGACCCCTACGCTCTATTTTGGCGGGATTTAGTATTAGAGTAAAGTACTCAAGTATAAAATAAGGCTTAGAATTGGCTGTAAAATCACGATTTCCGTGTGTCTGCCGTGACACAGTTAAAGGATCACTTTACCGGGGAGTGTGTCTGTTCGAGCCTACGCTCCGAGGGGAATCCAACCGTCTTTAACGAAATAGGCTTAGCTTAATTCGGGAACATCGCGAAAAATGAATGCATGACTGAAACGAAGGTACCGAAGGATGGCGAATTCGACCAAGGACGTCTCTGGTATTCACGCCGGGGAAATGTCCTCACGATCGGACTCACGAGTCGTGCGATCGATACGCTGGGTGACCTCGAAGCGATCGACGTTCCCGAAGAGGGCGATCACTTCGACGCCGGCGACGACTTCGTTACCGTCGAGGGAACTCGCGGCTCGATCGAAGTCTCCCTCCCGACGAAAGGCCTCGTCGTCGAAGTAAACGCCGCGACGGGCGACCTCACGGCGATCGCGGACGACCCCCTCGAAGAGGGCTGGCTCGTTCGCTACCAGATCGACGATTTAAACGCGCTCCTCGAGCTGTAAAACCGGAATTGACGAGGAGTACGCCTTAAGGTACACTTCATCGGAGGGTAACCTATGGAAAGTACAAGTCCGAAGAAGTTTAGAGCCGAGTTAAAGGACTATCTCGAAATGGCTTTAAAAGAGCCCCTTCGTATTCAGCGGCGCTCTGGCGAAAATTTTGTTCTGATGAACGAAGATCATTTTGCGGGGATGCAAACTGAAATCGCATCTCTACAGCGGAGATTGCTCGCAATGGGGGATTTAGCATCGGGCCGAACTTCTGAATATTCGGGGCGCGAAAGTCGACTCGCTCGATTGAAGAAATAGAGAGTAGTAGTGAAGGTTCTATTTTCTGCGACCTATGAAAATAGGGTCCGAGCGATTGAAGATTTTATTTTCGTTTCTTCTGATGACGATTTAGGTTCGCTGACGAAATTTCTCGATGCTCACGATCGTGCGATTGAGTTTATTCGTGAAAACCCGGAAACACCTTTATTTCATCCCGCAACAGGAGATCGGTCTTGGATCTTCGGAGAGGGCCGATATCGAATGTTCTATGTGTTGCTCGTAAGTGAAATAGTTCTTCTCGATATTATTGATAATCGTATGAGTAACCTTCGGGTATACCCGGGAAACAGTCTTCCGACCTACGATGAGGAATAATACCCGCAGACTAAGGCTTCCAGTACCGGTATTTAGCCGGAAGTTTCACTTCTTCCGCCATCAGAGTCGGTGCGTCCCGAATTTCCTGATCCACTTTTGCGAGAATCGCTTTCCGCTGTGCGGCCGGTAGGAGTGCGGTCGATTTTAGGTAGAGCGACTGCTTCGGAAGATTCACCGCCGAAGTGGCGACGTAGATCACGCTCTTATTTTTAAGCGTGTCGATGATGAGTTTCGAGAGCGGCTGATCCGAGAGTCCGTAGAACTTCCCCGACTCGTAGTAGGGAAGGGCAAGGCAACCCAGACTCGATTCGAGGGGATTCAGCAGAGAGAGTTCCCGCGGGTGGATCGAAGGCCACGGATGCATCACGATTGCGCGGCTATGGACGTTCGAATTTAAAGCTCCGTCGATCCCGTGCATGCGCAGCGAATATCCCCAGCGACCATCGTAGGGAGCATCCGACGTGATGAGGAAGCCGGTCGAGGATTTAAAGCTGCTATCGACGTTTGAGAAAACTTCCGGGAGTCGGTCGGAATTTAAGTCGGAGTTTCTTCCGTGGTGAACCCAGGTTTGGAAAAGCACTCGCTCGGTTTCGAGATCGAAGACCATGAAGCGGCGACCTTCGGTTTTTTGGTTAAAATCGACGATCGTGAGCAGGTTTTTCTGAATTCCGGCGTCCGGAAAGTTCGCGAGAATTTGGCGGAAGCCGCGGATGGCTTGGCTAAAGATTTTATAGGAGATCCATTTACCGTCGGGGAGTTTCGAGAGGACGTCGGCGGGAAGGGGCTTCGCCTGCTCAGAAAAAGTGTCGCCCGTCGGGAGGTAGTCGGAACGTCTTCCGTCCCGGTATTTATTCATCTCGGAGTTTTTAAACACCCGGTTACCCGAGTAGTCGGTCGTCAGTCTGCGGTAGAGTTCCTGGGTCGCGGTTTCGTCATTTGGAAACTGCCAAGCGAGGGCGGAGGTCACGAAGAGGCTAGATGCGAGGACGGCGGATAAAACGAGAGCAGACACCGGCATGCGTAACTTCATCGACTGGCTCCTCCTTGAGTCATGCGATTCAGGACCACCTTCTCTAGCGGGGCTAAAGCGGGCGTTCCCCGAATTTTAGCGGCTTTCACCTTATTTCCCAAAGGTTACGAACGCTTTTTAACCCCCGTGGGCACCCGGCCCGGGCCCCGCGCGGATCGGCGGCCCTTCCCCGACGTTTTTCGTCGTACGCGCGGGGCGTTAAATGCTAAAGATCGTGCATGAAAACTCAGACCGATTCTGGGGCGACCGCCATTCAACAGGGCTCACTCGCACCAGTCGTAAATTCCGAGTTGCCCGCGGGCAGTCT
>JANXTV010000483.1 GCA_025352185.1 Oligoflexia bacterium | reverse complement strand
ATTTTCTCTGCGATACGCTGAAGGTCCAAATTTCGGCTCCGATGTCTCCTTACGATCTCGAAGATCTGATGGAGAAAGATATGGAAGCGATCCACCACGCGGAGAACCGCGCACCGACCCAGGTCGCTAAGATTGGGGATGCCATGCCGGGCCTCGGAATCGTGGCCGCCGTTCTCGGGGTTGTACAAACCATGGGTAAGCTCCAAGAAGGTAAAGAGGTGATCGGTCACTCGGTTGCCGCGGCCCTCGTCGGAACCTTTATCGGGATTCTGATTTCCTACGGTTATATCCAACCCCTCTCGGCGAAAATGGAATCCGGAATCGCGGATTCGGGCGCCGTATTTAACACCATTAAGGCGGCGCTGATCGCGTTCGCAAAAGATTGTTCACCGAAGGTCTGCGTCGAGTTTGCTCGCCGTTCGATCCCACCGGAAGTTCGCCCGACGTTCGACGAAGTCGATAAGGCAACCTCGGGTGCGGGTAAGGGCGGCGGAGCGGCCGCGGCGGCTTAATCCCTTCGGAACGAAGTAGAACGTGAAAGTCAGGTAACGTGGCAGAGTCTAAAACAACCATCGTCATAAAGAAGAAGAAGGCGGGCCACGCGGGCGCGCACGGTGGGGCTTGGAAAGTTGCCTACGCCGACTTCGTGACCGCCATGATGTGCTTCTTCCTCGTGATGTGGCTCATGGGCTCGGACGAGGAAACGAAGGCTTCGGTTGCGAACTACTTTAACAACCCCACGTCGGCACTACGGGTTGACCTCTCGAATAAAGATAACGTTCCGCTCGGCGATAAAACCGGGGCCGGAGAAAGTGTCTTAAAGGGAGCCGACGGTGAAGTGCCCGAGCAGTTGGTGCAGAATCCGTCGAAACCGATTCTCGAGAATAACACGGCCGCTGACGATGCCGCCGATGCGGCAACTAAACTCGCAAGTTCCGGAGACCGGGTCCTCGTCGAAGTGATGCGCTTCTCGGTCCTCGAGGACGATCTCTTCCAACCCGGTTCGACCGATCAGTGGAAAGCCGGAATTGAGAAGATTTTCCAGAAAATCGGTAAACTGGCGAAAAACCAGGCGCAGGGTAAACTCACGATCCGTGGATCATGGGGAAGTACGGAAACCGGGAACTACGATTTCCAAGTCGCGCGCACCGTTTCCGTAGCCCGTTTCCTCGTCGACCGAAAGCTAGTCGAAGAAGATCGCATCTCGACGACCATGCGCCGGAAAAAAGTGCAGGACAAAGAAGAATCCCGTAGCCCTTCGAGCGACGCTCCCCGCATCGAATTCATATTCCAATAGCGGGAGGTGTCTCGCGGAATCGATTTACCGCGGTAAGCATACATGGGCGATCATGCCACTCGTTTTACGTCGCTTCGTAATATACTCCTCGACGTCCCACGCCCGTGGTTCCTCCCAGTCGGAGTCCTGCACCATGAATTTTAGGCGATCACTCTTCGGAGAGTAGAAGAAGTTACTCGCGACGATTGCGTGACCTCCCCCGTTCTTTTCTCCGCGCTTCCGAGGAATCCAGAGACGTCGGTCTTCACCGTGAAGTTTATCCGGGTCGACCACTTGGTACTGGGTCGTCCGCATGTTCTGTCCAATATAAAACTCCAGGATAACGGGCGAACCTGCGGTCATCGCGGCGAGCATATCCGCGACGAAACGCGCCGGATCTTTCGCGCCGAGGATGCGGCAGTTTAAGCCGAGTTTTTCCGCTCGGGACTTCACAAGGCTTTTGATATTCCCCTTTAGGATGAGGTTAATATTATTGTGCTTCCGCTCATTGATATAATAGTCCTCGACGAGTTGGACGAGTAAGTTCGTTCGTCCGTCCTCGGTCGATAGTTTTTCGCGTAAACTTCCGGTAACTTCGATTTCATTCAGGTCGAGAACGTGAAAAAAGTGATCGATCGCGTAAGCGGCACAAGTTTCTCCGGGTTGTGCGAGCGGGTCGAGAATGGGCTGGGTCTTACTTTCTCCGACTCGTCGACTACCGAGATAAATATCGAATTTGTCCTTATTCACGACGTAAATTTTATCGTCGACGTAATGGTAGAATAAAAAATCGGTCGACTTCCGGTCTCGGGAAACCATTCGGCCGAGGAAAGTTCCCTCGATATAGCGATTTTTATCTACCCGAATTGTCATTCGCGATCCAATCCCGACTTTAAACCCATTTTTTTCGATGGCGTCTTCGATGACGACTTTAAGGACCTTCTTCGATTCCTTTAGGTAGGACCGACACACCGATGCTTCGGTAATTTCGAGAGACGGCTTCGGGAGTGCATACGCGAAAAAAGAGAACGGCATGCCGAACAAAACGACTAAGGTTGCCACCGAAATCCGACCGCGAGAATCGTTTCTAGTTCCCACGAATCTCTCCTAACGTTCGGCGCTCTACTTCGCGCAAATCAGTCATTAGGGACTTCAGCTTTAAAATGTCTTTCACCGTAAATTTCTCAAGTTTTCCGTCTTTTACCATCTGCGAATATTCAGAAAGCGATTTATTTACCTCGGCGTTTAGCCGAAGTGTCCAGTCGGTTTGGGAAATTAATCTCTTCAGTTTTTGTGGCGGAATATTTTTCGTCGGATCGCCTTGGCTGGTGAATCTTAATTTCACGCTAGCCCCGAATTCTCGTTTCCAGACTCCGTCTTTTCCGCCTCCCTTTTGAAGGACGTCGATCGGAATTCTAACTTCGATGAGGTATCCCTTTTTCCCGAGGAAGTTATCGGCCGTGAGTTTAATTGGACCGTCCTTTGTAAGTGGGACTCCCTTCAGGCCCAGTGCCTTCGCCTTCGCTATTTCGGCATCGATAATCGTCCGCGCGTCCTTTACCGCGGTTTCTACGCCGTTATTCAGGATGTTTATCCAGTCCATGTAGTCGCCGAGTCCCCGCATCTTCACGCCGATTCCGGTACGACCAAGATCCGATGGGGTCATCTCGAGGAACTCATTAAAAAGTTTCTGCGTTTTTTTAGAATAGTCATTCCATTCGATTTTAGCGACGTCCGTCCGGAGGTATTCTGCGTAAAGGTCGTCAAGCTCTTCCCGAATAACTTTCGACTTTGCCGATGTATCGAGGAATTCTTCAAATTCCTTTCGAAGGATTTTACTCATGTGAACGTTAAGGAAAGAAGCCTCGACGATATGGGCGGGGATTTCATCCGCGTAAAGTTCCCGGCGATAGTAGTCGCCTCCATTTAAAGCATCGTCGCGAAATTTAAGGAGAAGCTTCTTTTGCTCTTCACCGATCGCGCCCGTCTTTGCGAACGCTTCTTCCATTTTAATCCAGGTTTGGTACGGGCTCTCTCGTCCACGCGACGCGAACGTCTGAACAATCATATGAATCGATTCGTGAGCCTCGATTTCGCTAAAACGATCTTTAAGGACACCCTCGACGGACGGATTAAATATTCCGGCGCCCTTTTCGCTTTCGAAAAAGGCTTCCCATCCATTTTTACCGAGGAGACCGACCTCCATGCTGAACTCACCGATCTTCATCCGATCGACGTACGCCTTCGCGAGCCGGTTAAAAGTCGCTTCTCCCATTTCGTCAAAAATAAGTTTCGTTTTCCACTTTCTAAAGGAGAGATCCATGACTTCACGAATTCTCCGCGCGGGCAGTCGACCGAGACCTTCGGACTTTAGGTGATTCTGGAGTTGATTATAGGAGGGTAAGTTTCGACTTTCGAAATAGGGACGGAGGGCTTCAATGAGTTTTTTCTTGTTCCCATTTTTAGCCTTAACGAATGTATCTATCGACGGGATGGAGTTGAGCTCGTCATTAATAAAAGGTTCTATTTTATAGTTTTTGAAATGATCACCGATTGATTCGAGGTACTTCTCAAGCCGATCCTGGAGTGCCTTCGCCCGCTCGGGAGTATATTTTTTTGGATTCTGGAGGTCGCCAAAGTCGGCCAAGATTTTCTTGCCGTCTTTCGCGAATAGGTCCGGACACTTCGGCTCCATGTCGTTTGCATGAACGGAATGAACGAGTCCGAGTCCGAGCGCGAGCGCGATTCCCGCGCCATTGAAAATATGAGGGACCATCCTGGCCATAGAATCTCCTGAATCCGTGGAAATCTTTTCCGTCTTTTAGTGTGACACGAGTCGGGCGTTTCCCTCCGAAAAAAGCCACCGTCAGGGAGGTGTCTTTTGCGCTCCGTTTAGATTGGGTCACGACTATGAAAACGACACGATATTAAGCACTTAGCGACCGCTAAAGGGTGCGGCGTTACGTTGACACTAGGCCCCTATTTGGGTACTCCACAGCGATGATTTATAAAACGAGCCGAGTGCACTTTGTGGTCGCGTCCTTCCTCCTCGGAGTCCTCCTTCTCGGGTGTTCTGGAAATTCGGGACGGGCTCCGCAGATTTTAGCGGTGGCGGAACCTCCCTGTACGAAAGCCCCGATAGAACTCGCCGATGGACAGGTGCTTCTTTCGATCCTCGGGACGAATGATATCCACGGAACGATTGCCCCCAAGAAATCGAAAAAGGGGGAGGCAATCGGCGGAATGGCCTTCTGGGCTGGCGCGGTTAAATCCATCCGGGATGGAATGGCGAAACGATACGGCGAACGGGCGGGAGTTCTCGTACTGGACGGCGGAGATCAGTTTCAAGGCTCTCTCCTTTCGAACTACTCAGAAGGTGCGCTCTTCTTTTCCCTCATGAATGACGTAGGATACGACGCGATCGTCCCGGGGAATCATGATTACGACTTCGGCCCCGAAGGTTGGCTCGTAGATCAGGTGCCGACCGGCGAAAAAGGGGATCCGAAGGGGGTCATTAAAAAGCTCGCGGCATCGGCGCACTTTCCGATGCTGTCCTCGAATACCTATAAGAAGGCGTCTCTAAAAACGATCGATGGGAAAGACGCCGAAGTGAATTCCGTGGGATGCGCTTCGAAAGAAATGCTCGACTGGACGAAGGCTGAGCGGCCGGAATTTCTCCAGTCCAACCTCATTAAGACGGTGGCGGGACTTCGCGTGGCGATTATCGGGCTTGATAATCCGACGACTCCGACGACGACTACGGCCGCTAACGTAAGCGATCTCTGTTTCCGTACGGCACTCGACGAATATAAAGCGGTTCGCACGGACCTCGAAGGTAAAGCAGACCTTTTCATTGCCGTCATTCACGACGGCGATATTAACCAAGATAAGAATCTGACGACGCTCCTCGAAGGTATCCAAGCATGGCGCGAGGACGGAGTGGATGCCATCATCGGTGGCCACACCCACCAAATTAACCGTGTAAATCGTAAAAACGTTTACGCAATTCAGTCGGGATCCTACGGGGATGCGTTCGGAAGAATCGACCTGATCGTCGACACCGATACGAAGAAAGTACTCCGGGATAAAACTCGCGTCGCGGCCGGTGCGATGCTTTTCTCCGCAGCGTGCGATTCGAAAATCGACGCATTTTGCGAGGCGAATAGTGGCGCCCGTATGACTTACGAATGCGAAGGCGTCGTCGACCTTCCGGCCGCCGCCCAGAAAGTCGCGGCGGCGGTTGAAGAGATTAAGCCGCTCGTGGGCCGAGTCCTCGGTACCGCGGATGAACCGATCGTTAAGTATTCCGATAACGAAAGTCCCTTAATGAACTTTCTCACGGATACCTACCGTAAGGCCTCCGGTGCCGAGATCGCGATGATAAATACGGGAGGAGTCCGCGTGCCAATTCCAGCCGGCACCTTTACGTACGAAATGATGTTCCAACTTTCTCCGTTTAATAATCGCGCGGTGATCCTTTCACCGATGAAGGTGGAAACTCTCCAGAAGATCATGGATCTTTCGGCACGCTCTTGTGGCGCGCACGGTGCCGTTCTCGCTTCCGGTATTCGCGTTGTCTATCGACGCGGGGACTGTAAGGACGCCGTGGACGGATTAGATCCGAAGGGCGGAGTGGTTACGATGACCCTCGATGACGGGACAATGCTTTACGATGCTCGCGACCCTAAAAATATTAAAATCTACGAACGTAACCTTCGAGTGGCGACTCTCGATTTCCTCGAAGCCGGTGGGTCGGGATACGTGTATTTTAAAGACGCACCCCGCGAAGCAGATATCGGCATATTTCGGGAAGTGATCGTCGAAGAATTGGCAAAGAGTCCGGGAAAAATTTCTGCGAAAATCGATGGCCGATTTGTGAACGAACTCGCCGAGAAATCGAAATAGTTCGAATGGGTTTCACGCGGTTTTTTCGCTCGGGGGCGACGGAGGGTTCGGCCGAATGTCAGGTCGAATTCATCGAGCCGAACTTGAATCTTCTCGCTCACGCTCAGACGCTTGAGCTCGAAATCGGCTCGCGATGCGGTGGCCACGGAAAGTGCGGGGGTGACCGAATTCGCGTCCTTCCGGATTCACTCGGACGCCTTTCGGAACTTACGGAGCCTGAAAAGAGACTTCTTTCTACGGACGAAATCGAAAAGGGTTACCGACTCGCTTGCCAATGTTTTCCTAATGACGCAGAGGGAGACCTAAAGGTCGAAATTTTTCCGTCGCTTACGCGGTAGAACTTTTCGACTTTCTCCAGTAGCCCTTAGGCTATGGCATCAACTCCTCTCTGGATACTCTTCATTGGCTGGGCCACGAAGGCGGTCCTCCTTCTCCTCGCGGGGCTTTCGGTTTGGTCGGTTTCGATTCTTATCGACCGAAAGAGAAAATTTAAGGAAGCGCTGGGCACCCCCGAATCGGATCAAGCGCGGCAGTTCATCCGGACTTTAGACCACGTAAGTTTAAAGAAATGGGCGGAGGGGAATCAATCTCTGCAAGCGGCGTCGATTCGTGAAGTTTTACTGGCACCCCAAGGCGCCGAAGCCATTGCCTACGCCCAAAAAGCATTTCTCGCGGACCGCAGGGCAGAACTTTCTCGCGGCCTTTCAATCCTAGCTACCCTGGGCTCAAACGCCCCGTTTATCGGGCTCTTCGGAACGGTCCTCGGTATTATTCAGTCGTTCGCCGCGCTCGCGACCTCGACGACCGCGATGAATCAGGTCATCGCCTCGCTCGCCGAAGCATTAATCGCGACGGCCGTAGGTCTCTTCGTCGCAATCCCGGCGGTGGTTGGGTATAATATTTTCTCGCAGAAATTAAAATCGGCCCTAGCCGAGAGCGAATCCCTTCGGGATCTTTATCTTTCCCGCTTTATCTTGAAGGAAACTCAGTAATGGCTGGAAATCTGCCCAGTGTCACCGAAGAGGATCCGTTGATCTCGGACATCAACATTACGCCCTTCGTAGATGTGGTCCTGGTCTTACTCGTCATTTTCATCGTGACCGCTCCGGCTCTGGTAAAAGATACCATCGGCTTAAAGCTCCCGAAGGCGGCGAGCGCGGACGGATCGTCGGTCGACACTCTTGGCATCGCGGTCACCCGTCAGGGCCAGATCCTTTTAAACGGGACTATCGCAACCGAAGAGGCGGTGACCGCATCGGTTAAAGCCGCCCTCGCTAAGAATCCCGACGCGCAGGCGATTATCGCGGCCGACGGGGATGCACGGCATGCCGACGTCGTTCGTGCGATCGACTTGGTGAAACGCTCGGGGATGAATCGGTTTGCGCTCCAAATCGAAAAGGAAAATCCGTGACCGGCGGGGTGCTCTCCGCGAGACCCGGAATTGCTTCCTGGAAACTCTCGCTCGGAATTCACCTCGTCGCGATTCTCGGATTCGGAGTTGCGCTGATACCGCACGCGCGGAAAGAACGAGTAGATTTTGAGGTTTTTGAAAATCCGAAGCAAGCTACCGACGCTCCGATACACCTCGATCGACCGATCCCGGAAAAACTGAGAATTCCCGAGAAAAGATCGGTTTTCGGGGCCTCTCGGAAAGCGATCCTGAGTGCGAGTGGCGATCCGAACCTCGCGACCGTGAAGGCCGGTAATTCCGTCGCGAAGGCTGCGGATCAGGAGACACTTCGTCCGGAAGACGCGGACTCGATCCCCGTGCCCGTCGAAGAGTACCTCATTACCGCGATGCCCGTTCTTGAAAACGAATTCCGTGTGCCCTATCCGGCCGAGGCGCGGAAGGCGAATGTTCAGGGGCGCGTAGTGATGGACCTACTGATTGATGGAAATGGCTCGGTTCGGGAAGCGATGCTCGTCGGGGGACCCGGGTTTGGTTTAAATGAAGCCGCGCTCGCGGCGGTTAAGAATTTTAAATTTCGGCCGGCCCGAGTTCAGGATCGCCCAGTCGCCGTTAAAATCCGGTATGCGTACCAGTTTGTATTGGAGCGATAAATGTTTTTTCGCGCGTTATTTTTTCTCTTTGCATTAACGGCACCTCCGGTTTTTGCCGCGACGATTGAAGGGATTCTCCTTGAGAAAGGGACTAAAACCCCGATTCTGGAAGCAAATCTTTTTCTACTCCCATCGACTCTGAAGGCGACGACCGATCCCGCCGGCCGATTCCGGTTTGGGGATGTACCCGAAGGAGAATTTCAGTTCGTCGTAAATTTAACGGGATACGAGAAACTCGAACAAAATGATTTCCAGTCTAATTCGGATCCGTCACCCTTGCGTACGCTCTACTTACCGCGGGTTTCCTACCAAGTTTACGAGACGACGATTTACGGGAAGGAACAGAAACGCGACGATTCGACTCGCTCACTGAAGGCATCCCTCGCGGCAAAACTTCCCGGCTCGAATGGAGATCCCATTAAGGCCGTACAGAATTTACCGGGAATCTCCCGCGCCCCCGGATTCAGCTCCCAAGTCATCATCCAGGGGGCCGCGCCACAGGATACCCGCTATACAATCGACGGGCACGAAGTGCCGATTATTTTTCACTTCGGAGGTTTTTCTTCCGTTGTTTTCCCGGAGGCCCTCGACCGCGTTGACTATCTATCTGCCGGTTACGGCGCGGAATACGGTCGGGCAATGGGAGGACTCGTAGGCGTCTGGACTAAAAAGCCCAGCCGAGACCGAGTGAAGGGTTTTGCGTACGCCGACTTAATTAATGCTGGCGCGGCGATCGAGGCCCCAGTGGGAGAGACGGGTTCCATTACGGTAGGGGCCCGACGAAGTTATATCGGAAATGTACTGAAGGCGGTTGCGAAAGCTAAGGACGATCAGGATTTTTCGCTTACGGCCGCTCCGACTTTTCAGGACTTGTCCGTCGTCTACGATCAGCCCCTCACTCCGAATGACGATTTTAAATTTGATTTAATCGCGTCCGATGATCAGTTCGATTTCATTTTAAAGGACTCGCCCGATAATGATCCGAAGCTCCGAGGAAATTTCGAGAGTCGCACCTCTTTTATTCGGCTCATTCCCCAATGGACGCACCGTCATAATAGCCGAATGACGAGCCGTTGGTCGCTGGGTCTAGGACGGGACTGGATTAAATTTATTTTGAATGATTCGTTTTTTCGGCTCGGCCTTTATACGGTTACGACCCGTGGCGAGATCGAGCAGAAATGGAGTGAAGATTTTACGAGTTATTTCGGAATCGATAATAACTTTGGCTGGGCCGATGTTTCACTGAATCTTCCGGACTTCTATAACCCGGGTGGAGTGGCGAATCCGATTTCGAGTGGTCGTACTCAGCGCGTAGACGTTCGTACCGTAAGTCATAAGCTCGGCGTCTATTTTAATAATGATATAAAACTTTCTCCGGCCTGGTCTTTAAAGCCAGGCCTCCGATTCGACTATTTTACGGCAATTCGCGAAGGGACGGTTGGACCGCGGATCGCCCTACGACGGGAACTTTCCCCGTACAGTTCGGTGCGAATGGCGACGGGCCTCTATTACCAGCCTCCTCGGGAGCAAGAGACGAATAGCGAGGTTGGCAATCCGGATTTAAAAGCTCCGCGAGCCGTACACCTTGCGATCACCTACGACCGGGATTTCCGTGATGGAGCCTCGAATGGATGGACTTTTCAGGGAGGGCCGTTCGCAAGGCTATTTGATCGGCTGATTATTCCGACGAGTGCGACGATTTTGAAAAACGGAACTGCCGTGCCCGAAAACTATAGTAACGAAGGGCGCGGGCGTGCACTCGGACTTGAGATGCTCCTACGGTTCGACGCGAATCCTTGGAATGGATGGCTTTCATATACGTTATCGAGGAGTACGCGAAAGGAACCCGGACAATCTTGGTATTCTTCCCAGTACGATCAAACGCATAATATAAATTTGATCGTGGGCCGCGACCTTCCGCGGAACTGGCGAATCGCGGGGCGCTTTCGTTATGTCACGGGGAACCCGCTCACCCCGATCGTCGGTGCTTCATTCGACTCGGATAACGACACTTACATTCCGATTCGCGGCCCGTATTATAGCGAACGGGTAGGCGCATTCTACCAACTCGATATTCGAGCAGATAAAAAGTGGGTTTACGATAAAATGATCCTTACTGCCTATCTAGACATTCAGAACGTCACGAATCGAAAGAACGTGGAGAGCGTGAATTATGCTTACGATTATTCGAAACGCACGGACGTGACGGGTTTACCGGTGATTCCTTCGATCGGTCTGAAAGGGGAGTTTTAATATGACTACGAAACTGAGGATCCTGGCGACCCTTTTAGTCACCCTATCGGGATGTGGTAACGACGACCTGCCTAACTACTATTTACTCGATCGACTCCGGGTTATTGCCGTCACGAATAGCACGGCGGCGGCCGAGTTTTCGCCGACTGACTCCGTGACCCTTTCGTTCCATATTTCCGATCCGGTCGGGGTGGGCCGGACCCTCACGTATTCCATGGTCAGCTGCGTAGATCCTGGCGTGAATTTAGGGGCTACTCCCACGTGTACGGGAAATCCCACGGCGACCATGGCCGTAACCGGAACTTTTATTTCGGGATCCGCCGCTACGAATTACTACGGCGTTTTAACCCCCGCCGCGGTGACGATTCCTTCCGCTTCCGTTGTCTTTCTCGATCCGACCACCGGGGGAACTCGGTCCTCGGTCGATCAGTTTAACGGAGTGGGGTACCTCGTGGTTCTCACGCTCACGACTTCGAGCGGGGAAACGCTGACGAGTTTTAAACGATTAGTCGTTTCGACTAAATCCACGAAGAATCAGAATCC
>JANXTV010000452.1 GCA_025352185.1 Oligoflexia bacterium | reverse complement strand
CTTTTCTGCCCTTCTCGGTCCCGAGACCGAGAAGAAAAGAATTCCCTGGGAGACCCGTCTGAGCTCACTCATTGCCCTACTGAAGTCGGCCGACGCTCGCATCAGCTGGGTCGGGGCCTACCTCGAGCGGCCCGCCGGCTCCGGAACGCTCTGGGTCGATGCCTACCAAGGAAAAGTTGCCTGCCTCGAGATCCCCCCCGGAAAGGGAGTTTGCGGAACCTCTTTCCGCGATCGCTCGATTCTCGTCGTCCCGGATGTTGAAAAATTTCCCGGGCACATCGCGTGCGACGCCGCTTCCCGATCGGAAATCGTCGTCCCGATCGCGCGAAACGGAAAATGCGTGGGCGTCCTCGATCTCGATAGCCACGCACTCGCCGCCTTTACCGATGAGGACGCCCGGGGCCTCACCGAACTTCTGAATCTCCTCGATTCACCCCTCGAGTAGCGTCAACCGCCTGACTGCGCCGAAACTCCGGATTTTACCTTGGAACACGGGGGTTTTCTTGGAAAACTAAGAGGATGGTCCGGCAACGACTCCTCCTTATTCTCTGGGCTCTGTTCTCTACGTTCGGAACGGCCCTAGCGACGTCGACGCTTCGTGGAGTCGCACCTAGAAAAGGTCTCTGCCAAGTCGGAGCGCGGTACCTGGGTTCGGAATTAAATGACGGTCGAGTCCTTTGGAAGTTTGCCCGCATGACGGCGGAGCGAAACCCCGAATGTGCGAAGCTCCCCGACCGCTTTTCCGCTTGGGTGTGGTCCGGAAGTTATTCTAAGTTAACGAGCGCTTTCGTTTATCCGGTCAGCCTCAGTGAACCGAAAATAAATTCTCCGGTAAAAGTTAAACTCGAGTATCGGACGGTACGAGAATCCCGATCTCGCAACCAAGTCGCGGCTCCCCTCGAGGGTTGGTTTCTCGAAGGTAATCCCGAATGAGGGTTTTTCTCGGCACCGCCCTCGCCCTGCTGGCGCTGAATATTTCTCCGGCATCGGCATTCATTTACCTAAAAGGCTCGGTTTACGAAAAGGGAGAGCGCCCCGTTTCGGACGCACCCGTATGGACGGGCCGGGTTCTAAAGTTTTACGTGAACACGGACCTCTCGGCCCTCGGCGGATCGAATGCCCTTCCCATTACCGGTAGCGAACTCCTCCAGTCCGTGCAGGAGGCCGTCGCGGCGTGGAGCCAAGCCTGCCGTGCCGATATCCAAATCGAAGTCGCGGGGAGCACGACCGGAATTTATAATTCGAGTGATGGCGTAAATACGATTCTCTGGGACCGCCGTACCACCGGCGAGGGAAACTATTACGGGAGTGATACCGCCCAGCTCGCGGCGGCGACGACCGTGTTACGTGGCTCTGAATTCGCGGACTGCGATATTGTCCTGAACGGAAATTCCGCCACGATCATGAAGTTTTCTCCGGCGATGGGAGAATCCGACCTGCGTTCGGTCATCACCCACGAAATCGGTCACTGCCTCGGACTCGATCATCCAATCGAACCACCCGACTACGATTCGGCGAATACCTACCTAACGACCGCAACGATGGTCCAGACCGCGACGCTACCCGATCCGAGCGATACGAGTCGGCGGGATATTAACCAAGACGACCGCGACGGCTTAGAATGCATTTACGAGCGGGGCGCCCCGCTCCGAAGCGGCGCTCGCTGCAGTTCCTATCACGGAACGAACGGCGGCGGCACGATCGTCGGCTCCACCGCGATAACCGGCGGACCTTCCACGACCGATACGAATTGCGGCACCGATGCCCAAGGTCGAAATGCTCGCCCGAGCACGGAATCCGGAGACGGATGTATCGGAGCCGCGGTAGCCGGCACAGCCCCGGGCCCTCATTCGGGTAGCGACTCCTTAGGAAATTCGGTGCTTCGCCACCTCGGAGGAACATGGGGATTTCTCAGCCTTTTTCTAATCGTAGGCTTTGCCCACCGGTTTCGCCGGAGGTCCCTTCGCCGGATCGCGACGATCGCCCTCACCCTAGCCCTATTTTCTACCACGCCGGCCCACGCATGGGATCTCGAGCTCGCATTCGGCACGAAAAAAGTTTCCCCCGGACTATGGAAGTCCTTCAGCGAAATGGACCCATCCGCGCTCTCGTGGTCCCGGGATCCGAGCCCCATAGAAATTTCTCATGTGAACGAAATTTCGGCTACGGCTTTTACCGAAAAGACGGAATGGGGAAAGTGGGGAGCGTTCCTCACCTTTACCCTGCCGACCCAGACGGATACCAACGCGCAGGCATCGAATTCCTCCGAGCAATCGAAGTCGACGACGATCGGCGGCCTTCGCCTCGGCCCCCACTTACGATACTTCCCTTTGGCTACGAATCCCGCTTCGATTCGTTGGTTCCTGGGCGGAAAAATGGGAATCGGAATTCTATACGGAACGCAGAAGTTCGAAAGTACTTCGGTCGGCTCTGTTTCCTACCGAGCTTGGTCGACCGAATTCTCCCTAAGCACCGGCGCCGAAATCCCCGTCGGACCCTTTAAGATCGTCGCCGAAGGCGGTTATTCCCGCGTCCAATCCTCGTACTTCACCTCGACCGGAAATGAAGGAACCTCGTATTCCGACTTCCCATCGGGAACACGGCTAAGTGTCGACACGGGGCCAACGACCGAGGATTTAAAGTTTACCGCCTCCGGACTTTTCGCCGCCGTAGGAATCCAGATCCCGTTTGGTGACGGTAAATCGGCGCCCCGCGAGCGGAAGCCCGAACCGAAGTTTGATGATTACGAGCCGATGAAAAAATCGGAATCCTTCCCGGCCGAAAAAGCTTCGGGTGAACCGAAGAAATCCGCTCCCGTTCCGGAAGCCTTACCGACGCCCGCGCCTACGGCGGCACCGACACCCGTGGCGCCCGTTCCTGGCGTAGAACCCGTCCCACTGCCGCTCGCCGATCCCCTCGAAGAGGAACGGAAATTCCAGGAATCCCTCCGCAGACCCGGCCCGTCCGAGGTTCCCGCTCCGGCACCGGCGGTTCCCGCTCCGGCGAAGAAAAGGAATCAGTGGGAAATCGACGAAGTGCCTTGGGAAGCGGTATCGGGCGGAAATCTCACGCCTCCCCCGCGCCCCGGGCGAAACGAAGGCGATCCCGTCCCATCGCCTTAAACTCCTCGGTAGTACTGAAACCTCGGGTTGCTTAACCCGTACGTTTTAATTTCACGTGGGGCTGACACGGATCAAAGTCGTCCGCGAGTACCAGGTTCGATTCCTTCTCGTGGTACTTCTCGGTCATGTGGAGGAGGAAGCTATCAAAAATTCGGGGATCAATTTTCTTAGCCCGAGATTTCTTCATGAGGTTCAGTGCTTCCTCGACCGAGAGGGCCTCGGCATAGGACCGCTTCGTCGTAATCGCGTCGAAGAAGTCCGCGATCGCCGTAACTCGAGCGAGGAATTCAATTTCTTCGCCCTTTAAGCGCGTCGGATACCCGGTCCCGTCGAAATTTTCGTGATGCTGATAAACGACATCCCGAATGAGATCGACGTTTGCGCCCTTCGGCCCCTTCACTCCCCGCTGACTGAGAAATTCCTTTCCAAAAGTCGGGTGACGTTGGATCTCTAGGAACTCTTCATCGGTTAGGCGACCGACTTTATTCAGAATCTTATTCGGGATCTTAATTTTTCCGATGTCATGGAGAAACCCACCCATTCCGGCGTTGATGATCTGATCCGGCGACGCATCGGGGGTCGAAAGCTTATAGATGAGAATGCAGTACATCGAGACGTTAATCGAATGATCGTAGGTATAAAAATCATGGAAGCTGAGGCTGCCGATCAGTTCGTGGAGTTGGTTGAGTTCGTAGCCCTTCAGCAGTTCGACGAAACCTTCGACCGTCTGACGAGTTCCATCGAGCGTCTGGTTAATGATATCGACCGATACTTCGTCCGTCTTCACGTTGAAAATCGAATCGAGGTGATGGAGGGCGGAGGATTTCAGAATTTGAACTTTTTCCGCCTCACTTTTCCCGAAATACTGGCAGATCGCGCGAAGGTAAGCACCGCGCTCGATTTCGGAAATATAGACCTGCTGATATTTTTGTTTCAGCTGAATGTAGTCTGCCTTCGTGAGGGTGTCGCCAATTGGAAAAATCTTTACGAAATGGTCACGACCTTCGACCGCGGAAGAATTAATAAAGAGATTATAAGGACTCGCTCGCTCCATCACGAGCAGATCCGGATCGGGAACGAAGAACACGCCAGTTGCCATCCATCCAGTTTAAAGGGGAGCGCCGGAATCGTCTAAGGATGGAATATTGACGGTCTATTTTCCACGTATGCGACGCATGAAGCGGGCCGCGATGCGATCGTAGACGGCGTTGGGAAGAATCCGGAGGATGCGAATGAGCCATGCGTATTGCCAGGGAGCGACGGTGAATTTCCGACCCGCCAGGACCGCCTCCGCGAAGATACGACCCGCTTCCTCAGACTTCATTAAAAACGGCATCGAGCCATGATTCCGAGCCGTGAGCCCCGTTTCGATATAGCCCGGCGCGATCGTCACGACCTTAACGCCGAAGGGCGCTAAATCGACACGCAGACTTTCGAGGTAGGTCGAGATCGCGGCTTTACTGGTCGAATACGCTCCCGAATCCGGAAGTCCCCGAATCGCCGCGACACTCGATACTCCCGCGATCGTGCCCGACTTTCTCGCCACCATGCGTGGCTTCATCCATTCGGCGGCGTTCAGTGCCGCAAATACGTTCAGCTCGAGGCATTTCCGAATGTCGTCCCAACCATCGGCCGTAGGTGTCGCCCGGCCACTGATCCCGGCGTTTAGAACCAGGTGAGAAATCCCGTTAAATTCCCGCTCGAATCCGTCGAGGGCCGCGCGCTGGGCCGCGAAGTCGGTCACGTCGAGTACCGCGATCCGCACCTCGGGAGATCCGAGCTTCGTGAGTTCGGGCACGAGGGCCTCGAGGAGCTCCCGCCGACGCGCGATCAGTCCGAGTCGAGCACCGCGTTTCGCAAACGCAATGGCCATCGATTTTCCAATCCCGTCACTCGCGCCCGTAATCACGACCGCCGGGGAAACGTTCTTTCCGTCCATTTACTGATATTGCGTGAGATCCCGGAGGAAGAAGAGCGGAATTTTAACCTCAAACTCGGTTCCGTCTTCCCGCTTAATCCGGTAAGTGCCCCGCATGCTTCCTGACGGGGTCGAAAGGGGACAGAAGCTCGAATACGTATAGGACGACCCGGGAGAGAGCATCGGCGTATCTCCCACCACTCCCTCGCCTTTCACCTCACGCACCACGCCGTCGCCGTCCCGAATAATCCAGTGACGCCCCAGAACCTGGGCCGGCTGAGGACTTTCGTTCGTGATGGTCACTTCGTATGAAAATACGAAAAGACCCTGCGTCGGATCGGAATGTTCGCGCAGGTAAGTGGGCAGGACTTCGACGCTGATTCCGTTCGTCGACTCTCGGTACATGATTCTATCCCTATCTGAGGCGTGGTAGCTTCGGAAGCATGAACTTACTTTTATTGCGGGGATTAATCCGGGATCAGCGAACGTGGGGAGAATTTCCCACGAAACTCGCCGATCACGCACCGCACTTAAAGATCCATTATCTGGACTTGCCCGGGGTGGGCACCGAAAATCATCGCACCTCCCCCACCTCGATCTCCGCAATCCGAATCGACATCGCAAAGCGCTTTCACGAAAAAATTGCCCAAGGAAAATTTCCCGCCGGCCCGTGGTCCCTCGTCGCGATTAGCCTCGGGGGTATGGTCGCCCTCGACTGGGTGGATGCGGAACCCAATCTGTTCGAACGTCTCGTCATTATAAATAGCTCCACTTCAGACGTCGCGACTCCGTTTGAACGATTTAACGTTCGAATTCTTCCCCGTGTTCTGCGGGCCCTCATTCAGATGAAACCCGAAACTTCGGAACGACTGATCCTCGAAATCTCGTCGAATCGCTATAAGCGGGGTGAACCCAAACTCGAAGCCGTGCTCGAGAAACGAATCCAGTGGCGACGCGATAGCCCCGTCGGGCGTTCGACTTTTTTTCGACAGCTCTACGCGGCCGCTACCTATAAACTTCCCAGGGATCGCCCGAAAACGAATACGATTCTCTTTTCAAGCGAAGCGGATCGCCTCGTTTCCACGAAATGCTCTACCCGATTAGCCGAACGACTGGCGGTCCGGCGAGTGAATCATCCGTGGGCGGGGCACGATTTACCGCTCGATGATCCGGAATGGCTCGCGTACCAGACGAGCGAATGGATGAAAGGTCTCCTATGAGTTCCCGAATTACGGACCTAGTCGATCTCGACCACTACCCGTTTAAGCTCGATATTCGCTACGCAAGAACCGATAACTTCATGGGGAAAGCAGTCTATCCGATTGAGAAAGCGTATCTCCAGGAATGCGTAGCGGAAGACCTGGCGGCCGTTCACGAAAAACTCGCACCGCTCGGATTCGGAATTCTCGTCTTCGACGGCTACCGTCCGTGGATCGTCACGAAAATATTCTGGGACTGGGCAAACACAGAACAGCGTCAGTTTTTCGCCAATCCCGAAACGGGATCCGGCCATAACCGGGGTTGCTCGGTCGACTGCTCGCTCTACGACTTAAAGACCGGTAGGGAAATCGAAATGCCTTCGGGCTTCGATGAACTCACCGAACGGTCGTGGACGGCGTATGCGGGAGGTACCGAAACCCAGCGGAAACATCGGGACTTGCTCGTGAAAATGATGCTCGACCAAGGATTTACCGGCATCACTCGTGAGTGGTGGCACTTTAACCACCCGGCGACGCCCGACTACCCCGTACTGAACATTAGCTTTTCGGAAATCATGGAAGAGCTCGGCTAATCAGCTCGCAGGCCGAGTCACTACTGGGCGGCGCGCTTATTGGGCGAGTCACTTACTGGGCAACGCCCAGCGGAACGGTGAAAACGGCGCTGCAAGTACCCCGGTCGGGATGGCAAACGTTTTCGATGCAGTCCTCGTTCTTCACGCAGGGTTCTTGAAAACTCCGTTTCCCCGTACAGACGGTGACGATTTGGACGGAGAGGTGGAGGTCATTATCGGTGAGTCCACGCGCGGCGACTTTTCGTTCACAACGTTCCCTAAGTTTTGCGTAGCGCCCGGGATAAATTCTCTGCACCTCTTCGAAGGTCGTCGCGCCGAGGAAATAAGCGTCGATGGCGGGTTCGGATGCCGTGATTGCTCCGCAGGTAAATTTACCGAAGGTCGAATGGCCGACGGAGCAAACGACGTCATCGTCCGCACGCAGGGTCTGGATACCCATGTAAATAACGGTGAAGGCGATGAGGAGATGCCATTTATTCATTTTAGCCTTAGTAAGGTTAAACTTCTCTCATATCCGTTTTCGGGCATCTAAAAAGAAGCCTTGAGGTGCTTCAGATTCGTCTAGAAAATAGACACCTCGAATGCCCTAGAAACGAAAAGGCCCGAAACCCAGTGGTTTCGAGCCTTTTCTAGAATGAATGTTCTAACCCGAGGAGCGAACGCTAGCGCACGTCTATCCGCCGACCCGAGAGCTGCACCGAAAATTCCGGTGCAATGGCATCGATGGTAAAGAGCGGCGAATACAGGATTCCACCTTTACGGAGCTTTTCGGGAATCCGATTAAAGATCGACGAACGATCGAGGTAGAACTCAAGCTCTCCCCCCCCAATTACCCCGGATTCAAT
>JANXTV010000441.1 GCA_025352185.1 Oligoflexia bacterium | reverse complement strand
GAAGACTCCCACGTCTTCACCCCAAAGAAAAACACTCGAGGACTACGTGGACCAACTCCTCGAACAGCGAGAATTCCTGAAGCAGGTACTCGCTAGCTCTGAGAGTGAAATTCGGGCGGAAGCGGCCCGTGTCTTTAAGATCCTTCAGGCGGGGCCGACTTCGCCGGTTCCCCCACTCCTAGACTTGAACCGGAATCTTTTAAAACCTTAATGACGACGCGGCGGTTTTGCCCCTGATTGATGGCGATCGCGTTCCCTTGATCATCACGGTTCGGAACGATGGGACGAGCATCTCCGTAGCCCACGGCGGTCATTTTGGATTTCAAAAATCCTGCGGCTTCAAAAGATTCGAGCACTCGACATGCCCGAATACTCGAGAGTTCCCAGTTACTTTTAAACCGCGTACTTGCAATAATGGGAACATCGTCGGTATGTCCCTCGATGATGATCGAGAAATCCTTTGCCTCCGAGTGAATAATGGGCGTGAGGCGACCGAGGAGTTCGTTCGCTTTTTCCTTCAAATCGGCGGACCCAGTTTCGAAAAACACCGTCCCTTGGAACGAAATTTCGACTCCGAGATCCGTCTGCTTAATGATGAACTGGTCACCTAACCCGGCCTTCGAAATTTCCGCTTTTAGTCGATCCGCGAGCGTACCGAACGGAACCTGATAAATACCACCAAACTGTTTCGAAGTTTCCCTTTTCACTTCTTCGAATTTTTCGTCGTCGACTTTCGAAAAGCTTAATAGAATGACGAAAAATCCCACGAGTAGAGTCATCATGTCGGCATAGGAAACGAGCCAGCTTCCCTCGCCTTCCTCAGCGTGGGCGGGGGCATGATTCGCGTTCGCCGCGTGGGCCGGCTTTCGCTTTTCCTTTACCGGTTCTACTCCCTCGCTCATGCCTTAACGGCTTTCTTGAGATTTAGGCGCTCGTGGGGCAGGAGGTAGCTCTTTAAGTGTTCTTCGATTACTTTTGGGTGTTCACCCTGCTGGAGGAGGTGCATTCCGTCGATAACAATCGTCCGCACCGTCTCGTCTTCACGATTAATCATCGAAAGATTTTCGGAAATAGGAATCAGGGCTAGGTTTGCTAACACGATCCCGTAGAAAGTGGCGACCAGTCCGACGGCCATGGCGGGCCCGAGCATTTTTTGGGCATCCTTTCCGCCGAGATTTTGGAGAAGAGAGATCATGCCAAGCGTCGTGCCGAGCAGTCCGAACGCCGGGGGAAACTTCGCCACCGTTTTTAGAACGTTCACATCGGCATCGTAACGACGGGAGTGGGTCGCGGCGCGTTTCGTAAGGATCGACTCGAGGGCTTCCTCGGAAATACCGCCTTGGACGATGAGCTCTACCGCATCCTTTAGAAAAGGAGTTTTAAGCGAAGGCGCTTTCGTTTTTAGGTAGTCCGGATTATCCCGGGTGCCTTTCGCGAGATCAGTGATTTCGTTAATGACGGTTTCATACCGAGTCGCGTAATTTCCGAGGAATTTATTAATGAATACGCCGGCAATACGCGCGTAAAAGCGTAGGGGAAAACACATGAGGGCCGCCGCGGTGGTACCGCCGATCACCACGAGAATTCCGTGCGGATCGAGAAACACTTTCGCGTTCTTCGACGAAGTCATGATCGAAACGGTGAGGACGGTAAGGGCCGAAATGACGCCGAGGATAGAGGAAAAGTTCACAGAAATTCCTTCGCTAAGATCGTCAGAAAAGTGTCACTCCTCGGTTTTCTCGTCGATCTTTATGACCCTCAGGATAGCGCACGCTCGAAAAAAAGAAAATGGAAGTGGCGAGTATTCCCTTTCCTTGGCTATCCCGCTTGAAAGCGATTCCAATTCGCTCTAGGTTCAGGGAATGGAACAGAACGAAGTCCTCTACGAATATAAGATGGGTAGCGAAGTTTTTCGCTTCGAAGCTCCTTCCCACGAAGAAGCGGAAATGAGTCGCTCTTACGCACTCCTACATTTCGCAGAAAAACTCGGGACGTTATTTTCCGAAGAGGCGCTCCAGGGGCCCGATCTCGCGGAAATCCCTACCGGGTTTATCCTCGAAAAATCTCCTTAACGGATGGCGCACCCCTCCACTCTCTATCGTTTTCGAATCGACCTTTCGGATATCGATCGCGGTGTTTACGAAAAACTCGATTTTCGATTGGCGATGCACCCGTCGGAATCAGTGCCGTACCTCATAACCCGAGTCGTAGCGTACGCATTAAATTTCCAGGACGGCCTCGACTTCTCACCCGGAGGACTCAGTGAACCCGACGAACCTTGCCTGAAGATGACTGATCCGAATCAGGGAATTTCGCTTTGGATTGAAATCGGAAATCCGAGTGCGAAGAAACTTCATCGGGCCGCGAAGTCATCTAAGCTGGTTCGAGTCTATACCTATAAAGATCCCGAAGTGCTCATTAAGGATATCGCGGCGAATCAGGTCTACCACGCCGAGCGCATCGAAATTAATTCGCTGCCCCCGAAGTTTCTGGATCATATCGGCGATGTCCTGGCTCGCGATAATCAATGGAATCTACTTTACTCCGACGGCACACTTTCTATATCGACTGGGGATTTTTCAGAGTCGGCCGAAGTGACGCGGCATTTCGTTCCCGGCCGATAACCAAAATCGGCAGTTGTCGGTGCGACGTCCGCTCCCTTTTTATCCGTCTATTCCTTACGGAGCGCGAGGAGTAGTCCGTCACGAACGGTAAGCATCACCGTCTCGAAACGAGGATCGGCGGCGGCCAGACTCGAAGCCAACATGATTGCGCGAGTTTCCTCATCGGGAGTGGAGCTAACCACTTCCCCGCTCCAGAGCACGTTATCCATCAGAATCATTCCACCGATCCGGATTTTCGGCGCAATCAGCTTCCAGTAATTCGGATAGTTTTCCTTATCGGCGTCGATGAAAGCGAGATCGAACTCCCCATCGAGAGTGGGAATCGTTTCCGTCGCCGGCCCGAGACGAAGATCGATTTTCTTTCCGTGCGGACTTTTCGCCCAATATTCGCGAGCGATTCCCGTCGTCTCGGGATTAATATCACAGGTAATAACCGAACCGTTTTCGGAAAGTCCCTCGGCAAAACACAGCGTACTGTAACCCGTGAAAGTTCCGATCTCGAGAACGCGCTTCGCCCGTACGGCCCCCGTAAGGAGTCGTAAAAATGCACCTTCAATTCGGCCCACTTGCATTTGCGGGGATTCGGTACTCTCCCTCGTCCTCCGGACCAGACCCGCGAGGACTTCGTTTTCGGGAGTACAGTGGCGAGCGGCGTAATTTTCAATCACTTCGGGCACGATATTTTTCATTCTATTCCGTTTTAAACGCTAAATAGGCCGAAAAGATACCAAAGATTAAGAACAACGATGCCGCGAAAATTCGGATCCACTGCATCTGGACTTTCCCGGCGAGTCGATCACCGAGAAAAACGGCGAGCCCATCGGTGAGCATCATCCCGGCCGTAGTACCGACCGTCACCCAAAGGGTGGACTGATACCTCGCGGCTAGGGCAACTGTAGCCAATTGGGTTTTATCCCCCATTTCAGCGGCGAAGAAGAGCACCATCGTAGTCAGGAAAGGGCCAAAGTTCTTCCCGTCCGTACTTTCTTCTAGAGTATCGGGTTTTAGCGTCCAGAGGGCGAAAGCCACGAATAAGGCCGCGAGAACCGAGAGGAGGAGCCGCTCCGGAAAAAACGATGCGACCCAGGTCCCCACGCTCGCGGCGAGCGCGTGATTCGCCACCGTCGCGAAGAAGATTCCGGCAAGGATCGGCCACGGCTTCCGGAAACGGGCCGCGAGGGAAAAAGCGAGGAGCTGAGTTTTATCGCCCATTTCACTCGC
>JANXTV010000438.1 GCA_025352185.1 Oligoflexia bacterium | reverse complement strand
TTTCGCAAAAAGTTCGACCTCTACGGGCGTGAGGGACATAAGATCGCGTATATCAATAGCTCGTTCTTTAAGTTTTGGACCTTTGACGTCATCGCCCGGAAGAAAATCGGTTCGATTCAGAAGAAATGGTCAGGAGCGCTAAGCGAGTTCTTTACCGACCGCGATAACTTTATTGTCCATATCGATGACGATGAAGCCACCGAAGATACGCGCGCGCTCCTCATCGCGACCTGTCTGATGGTCGATATTATTTACTTCACGAGTAATAAGGGTTCAAACGGACTCGGGAACGTCATCGACTTGTTTGATTAATCGACGTCTCTCCGGCAAACTGTGGCTATGTCCGCCTCCGATATTCTAAAAACGACCCAGTCGATCGTAGCAAACATCGAGCACGTGATCCTCGGGAAGACCGAACCGGTAAACCTACTCCTTTGCGCATGGCTGGCCGGTGGGCACGTGCTCCTCGAGGACGTACCGGGTACGGGGAAAACCATGCTCGCACGGGCGCTCGCGAAAACTCTCGAGGTGGATTTCAAACGAATCCAATTCACGCCCGACCTTCTGCCGAACGATATTCTGGGCACTTCCATTTTTCACCAGGCTACCGGTCAGTTTAAGTTTCAGCCTGGACCCGTTTTTACGACGGTGCTTCTCGCGGATGAAATTAATCGCGCCACTCCGCGGACGCAGTCCGCACTTCTCGAAGCGATGGCCGAATCGCAGGTGACGGTTGATGGTCGGACGACGGAATTAAATCCGTTATTTTTCGTGATCGCGACTCAGAATCCAATCGAGCACCAGGGGACCTTTCCGCTTCCGGAAGCGCAGATGGACCGCTTTATGATGCGGCTTTCCCTGGGCTACCCGGCGCGGGCTCAGGAAATTCAAATGGTGAAGGGCCAAAACATCGCCCATCCCATTCATGCATTAAAGAGCATCCTTCCCGCCGAAACGATCCAGCGAATTCGGCAGGTACTTCCCCAGGTAAAGGTGGCGGACGAAGTTTACGCCTACGCGATGGACCTGGTGGCGTCGACGAGAAGCTGTGCCGATCTGAAACTGGGCGCGAGCCCGCGGGCGACCTTGATGCTCATCCGAGCTTCCCAGGCCATGGCACTACTGCAGGGAAAAGCGTACGTAAGTCCGAGCCAAGTCTACCGACTCGCGAAGCCGGTCTTAAATCACCGCGTGCTTCCGAGTGGCGAAGCCAAACTGCAGGGAAAAACGGCGGATCAAATCCTGACCCGCCTCATCTCCGAAATTAAAGTTCCGACGGGTTCGGCTTAACTCGCGGCGATGAGAACCGTAACGGCTAAAAAATTTCGAGACTACTTTCGTAGGACCGGAGTTGAGGACTTCGACTATTCGCCCGGACTTGACTGGGATCGTTTTTTCTACCGGCACCGCACTCGGTTTAATCGACAGTGGGTCGTCATTTTTCTGCTCGTCGCATTCCTCCTCCTCAGCTTTTACCGAAGGGAGGGCGGTGTACTTTTAATCACGGGCCTGATCGCCTTATTCGGACTTTTTTACCGGACCCGGGCCGTCGCGCACGGAATTTACCCCTCCCGAAAATTACCGGCTCGAGCGAAAAAAAACCAGTCGATCGAAGTTGAATACGAAATTAGGAATGCGTCGGAATTCAATATTGCCCACCTCACGGTTCGCGATTTCTTCACCGGTACCCGGGGACAGACGATTTTCTTTTCGGTGAAGGATGCCGTCGAGCGACTGACTTACCGAAAGACACGGGAATCGGTACCCTGTAACGGAGGAATGGGGGTTCACCGCTGGGGCCCGTTATCGATCACGGTGACCGATCCGTTTGGGATATTCGAATTTACAGTCACGGAAGACGAAATTGCCTTTTTACCCGTGCTTCCCGAGTATCTCCTACTCGATGAATTCGAGATTCTGGATGCCCTCGATTCGAGCGCGATCGGAGTGAACGAGAGCGTCCGGGCCGGGCAATCGTCGAACTTTCTGGGTCTCCGCGAATACGTTCCCGGAGATTCCGTACGGCGGATTAACTGGAAACTTTCGGCCCGGCACCAGGAACTCGTGGTGAACGTTTACGAAAATATGGTCCATACCGACCTCACAGTTTGTATCGATATGGAAGCCGGGAACCACATTGGACGGCCGGGAGATAATACTTGGGAAATGTGTAAGGACGCGGCGGTGGCGATTCTTCGGGATCAGTTTGCGAATACGCACCGGATGCAATTTTTCTCGCAAGGCGCCGGGATCCCTTTGGACCGTGGAAACTCCCATCTTCTACTGATGACCCAGGCGATTTCGAATCTTCAGCCGAAGCGTCGGGAAGCAGG
>JANXTV010000393.1 GCA_025352185.1 Oligoflexia bacterium | reverse complement strand
ATTCGCAATCACCGCTGGATAGCGCTTAAAAATTTCTGAGGCTTCGGGTTTTTCGACGTGAGCTTCGAGGGAGAGTGGATTCCCTTTTGCCGTCTTAATGATTTCATAAAGGAGGAGAAGGATTTGGGTATATTCGTCTTTCGACGTCTTCTTACCCTTCAGCGCGCCGAGAATTTGGTGCGTGATCTCTTTTAGGAGTCCAATGTCGGCGGCGATTAACAGCGAGCCGATACCGGCACCGCAGATGATCACCATCTCGCCCGGTTGCCAAAGCACCGCGAGATTTCCCCCGTGGGCCGCAAACGCGCCGAACACGCAAACCGAGACGACGATACAACCGATGATTACAAGCATAGGGTGAAACCTTCTACTTTCCTTCAGTATGCTTTTCGCCCCGGACTGACTAAAAGTTGAGCGGTATAGTTGGTTTTGTTGACACTGCGCGTATTTTTAGATATTTCCATTTAATTACAGGTAGTTATATATTCCTGCGCGGTCACCCGGCCTTAACAGTCTAAAGCAGCGTGGCGTCAAGCGCGGGGGTTACTCATTGACCGCCCCCCCTTTTGCTCGGTAGATCAGGAGAGTTCAGCACTGGTTTTCGTCTATCCGGGGGGAATTCGACGAATGGGCTTTCTACACTATTCTGCGTTCGCGCTTCTCTGCCTCTTGGGCTCGACGTCCCTCGCGATTTCGGGGGAAGGCTTTTTCGAAACTCGGCATTTCTCGGGAGACACGTCGGACCTCCTCGAGTCGGCGCGCGGAGCGGCCGTACTTTTTGAATCCCGTGGCGAGACCGGAAATTACGTTCCGTTTGCGAATGGATTTTTCATTTCGGCGGACGGCCATATCCTCACGAATCACCATGTCGGGACCAACTGCGGCGGCCGGTCTCCTTCCCGCGAATATCAGGACCGAACTCGGCCGCTAGAATATCCAGTAAATCGCGGCTACCTTTGCGCAGATTTCCGCGCTCGCGTTTTCCCGAATACCCGTGACGAAGTCGTTTTACGCCTAGAAATGCTCGCGCGCCCGGATCAGGGAACTCTGGACCGCGGCGGAGATTTCATCATTCTCCATGCGATTGGTTATCGCCCCGCCGCTTACGTGAACATCGCGCGGACTCGCGACTATCCGACGGGTACTCCGTATTTCATGGTGGGCTACCCGCCCGAAACGAATCGTGGAAATAGTTCGGAGCTGATCCGGCACGGGGAGTATTCCGATATAAAAACGAGGGGGGAGTTTCGAGTCGCCGACGGAGAGACCGTGGCGCGGCCCGATGATTACTTAAACGCCGATAACCCCGTTCCCTATTTCGTCGGAAATGGCGACGGCGCTCCGGGAACGAGCGGGTCGCTCGTCATCAGTCATGCCGGAAATTTTCTCGGCTTCGTTCAAGGATATGCCGATAGACGCGGCATCCCTGGAAGCGCACTCTGCCTTCGCGACGGCAAACCCGCCGGTTCGACCGACTACTACTGCGGGGGACTCGGAAACTACCTTCGCGCAACCTGGATCCTCGACCGAATGGACGAACTTTTTCCAAAGACGGTTAACGCGATTCTTCTCTCTCGGTAGTTAAATCCAGTAATTTTAAAGGTTTAGGGCGTAGACTCGTGGGCATCAGAATCGGCGCCCGGACTTAGCGCGCTACGTCACATTATGGTATAACGGTGGCCTACCCAGAACGATGAGGACCCTACCCATGAACCTTTCCCGCAGTCTATTTCTCGCATTTACTCTAACCTTTTTCGCGACGATCACTACCTACGCGGAAACCCCGACTCGAAAAATCATCGGGCGAGGAACCGAAGATCGAAAGACGGGCGAGACCCTGCGACTCATCTGTGCGGGAAATCTCGATTCTGAAACGAACGAACAAAGCTGTTCAAAAATTCGATTCCTCGTCGAATCCCAAGATGGTGCGCAAGAACAAATTATTGGTCCAACACTTTCAATCGACGTCGATGCTCCCTTAAAAAAACAATTGAAACAGGAACTAAAACGGACCCACCTCCGTGCACCTTTCGCGACTAAATTTCCCATGACTACCGCTCTCTACGTTCCATCGGCCTCCAATTACTATATTGGCGGATGGTTCTTCATGGCGGGTCTGGTACAAATCACCCGAATTCAATTTTCACTCGGCCAAGCCGCGATTACCACGACGGGGAATCTCCTGGGTCCACTGGCCCTCGGGCTTCCGATCCTGGTGGATCTACTCACCATGCCCTTTCGAAAGGATATCTGGGGAATCACGGGATTAGATAAGGAAGTCACGGTGCGGGCGCTCCAGAGTCGGAAGGTAGAAGCTTGGCAACTCTTGCCCCGAAAAATTTCCCACCGCAATTTCTCTCTTATGCTGAAGCGATTAGCGGCCGTCGGCGAGTCTTCGGTTTACTCGCTAAATATGAATGCGAGCGAAACAGATTTGGCTTACCAGTCTCCGACGCCCCTCGACGCCCACGTAATTTCGAGCGATTCCGATGAAAGCCTAGATACGGCCCTCGACCAAGCGAACTTCAACGAAGAAGGAACGATTTAAGCCGTTTTTGCGCCAATATTACGTCGGCACTTTCGGGTACTGGCTTTGCACACGCGTGCAGTTTCTGTGAGCCCTGCTATCCTTAAGGTATGAACCTTAGCGTAAATGGATTTGCGGTGGTGTTCGCGTTCGTCCTCGTTTCCTTCGTACCGACCGGAGCGTCGGCCCACGGATTCGCCTCTCGAATTGAAAACGAACTCGGAATCTCGGGAGATTCTTTCGGGGCGGCTGATGTCACGCCCGACTGGTCGAAACCGGCCGTCGGTTGTGTCGAAGACTTCGTTCCGAAGTTTTTAACCTGCCTCGACTTCCGCACCGTCGCGAACCCGCAGACGGACTATCCAGCCGGATTGACCGAAGCCGAAATGAAGTATTGGACAGTCGACCACCGGGCCGATCTGAGCCTTTGTCGAGCTCGTGAAATCGAGCGCCGAGAAAAAATTTCTCCCGGGAGTATGTCGGCATCTCTCCTCGCATGGGCTTGGATGTGGGTGAAACAAGCCGATCATCTCGGCGAAAAATTAAAAGCCGTGTATGAGGCCGCGGAAGCAGCGGAAATGCCGCCCCAGATTCTTTTCGGCGCGCTGAAACAAGAATCTTTACTCTCCGACCTTGGCATTGCAATCGACGGAGGAAACTACTCCTGTGGAATTGGCCAAGTGAACGTCGGAGAGTGGTGTCGATATATGTCCACCCTCACGGAAGCCGAGCAAAGAAAACTCGGATGGCCGATCGGCGTCTCGTGTGCTCCCGAGATCCTACCGAGTGATCTCACTAAACCTTTCTACGATATCGCAATTCGAAAACTCGGTACTCGCCCCGACTACGAGCTCACGCCCAAGGAGTTTTCGGGAATTCGCTATGCAGACGTCGAAGCTAAACTTCCGGCCGGAGACGAAGCCACCCAAAAACTCCGCTACGGAGCCGTCATGTCGTTCGTCACGAACTGTTCCACCGCTCGACTCGGCATCCTCGCAAAAGGAAAGATCCTCCGCGGACTTTTCGTCGGGGTACCCGAGGGGCTTCGGAACGCGCAAAAATATCCGGACGGCGCGACTTTCTCTCGGAAGTGTATGCGGAAGTACCGAAGCCCCTACTATCCCCTCCACACCGGCTGGCTCCTCGCCGATGCGATTTATAATGCGGGAGAGCGTGAAGTTTCAGTGCTCGAACATTATTTCCGGATGACAAAGGCCACTCACGAGTCGGGCGCCGCTTGGAAAAAATTAACCCCGACGGATTTAATCGAAGGACTCCACTGGGGCGGAAAATGGAACGAAACCACAAAAAAAATAGAGTACACGAACGTCTACGGAGTGGCCCAATCCCAAAGCTGGTTTAAAAGCTGTGTCGTCCAGCGACACATTGCGCGAGTCATTCAGTACGCAACCGTACCGGGTGCCGTGATCGCGAACTCACTCGAGGTGGGTGGCTGTAGCCAAACCACGGTGCCCGATTACCGGAAGAAGAGTAGCGGTAAAAAAACCGTAAAAAAACCAGCGGGGTTCGCGCTAAACCGGTAAATGCTTAGGGTATGGCGGATCTATTCGAAGATACGGCGATTGTCCTCCGGGCGGTTCCCTACGAGGAACGTCACCGGGTCGTAACCGCCCTCACCGAAAACCACGGAAAAATATCGGCACTCGCCCGAAATTCGATTCAGTCTCGCCGTTTCGGTGGGTGCCTCGATCCCTTTGCCGCTTCGACTTGGCGAATTGCCGAACAGCGTCCGGGTGCCGAGCTTTACCGCGTAGAGGACGCGATCATTCGAAAATCGTTCGAGGGAATCCGAAAAGACTTCGAGGTTCTGGCACTCGCGTCCGTGTTTAACGAACTGATGCTTCGCATGGCTCCGGAACGCGAAAACTGTAACGACCTCTTCAAGCTCCACTCGAACGCATTAGCACTCCTCGAAGAAATGGCGATCGCTACGACCGCCGATCGCGTAGCGGATCCGCGGACGCTCCTCGCTCTATT
>JANXTV010000387.1 GCA_025352185.1 Oligoflexia bacterium | reverse complement strand
GTTCCGATAATGGAGAGAGCGGAGAGGGAAACGAGGAGTGAGCGCATGATAGTCTACTTTCTGGTGATGGGTTTATGGGACTGAATTCTGAATTCGAATAAAGGGATGATCGGAGCCGATTACAGAGCCGCGCAAAACGCTTTTGAATTCACCGTCGGCTTTTTTCCCACCCACTGGGCGAGATCGGCATCAAGGTAAAGCGTACCGTCGAGGCACTTCTTCTTAAAGGTCGCGGCCATCGAGGCGAGGTTTGCTTGGACACTCTTCACGTCGGCCGGGGTGAAAAGCAGGTCCGACTTAAGATAAGTAGCGAGCATGCCTGATTCCGAGAGCTTCTGCATATTCTGGACGGCGGCGTACGAGTCCGGATGTAGGTGGGTTAAACGCTGGGCGATTTTCGCCGCGGCCATCTTATTTTCTTTCGCCACTCCACAGTCGTTATCCGCGAGGAGCATACGGCGAACCACGAGGTAGCCCTTCGCTTTCAGTTCGGCGGCCTGGGCCGCGTCGGTTACCTTTTTCCCTTTCGCATCCTTAACGAGTTTCATCACTTTCCAGTCGAGTGATCCGTCGTCGTTCATCTTCACGTAGTGATTCCGGTAGTGGAGATTACCGAAGCGGTCCTGCTGGTTCAGTAACGTATCAAGAATGATCAAATCACCCATTTCGCGAAGGAGGAGCATTTTTTGTACGACTTCGCCCGAAACATCTTTCGCCATTCCCCATGCGGAGACCGGAGTCGCGGAAGTTACTGCCGCGAACGCTTTCGTAACCTGGAAGTTAGCGACGCGGTCTCCCTTCGTCGCTCCGTTTGCTTCGTAGTAAATTTCGTCATTCTTCAGATCGGGCACGAGCGCGCCGTAAATCTGCGTGAAATTATCCCGGTAAAGCGTCGTTCCGTATCTCGACGGGTTTAAATCCGAACGGTAGAGCATGCCCCACGTTTGGGTGATGAGGTCGTCCGGACCCGCTACTCGGGCCGCGATCGCTTTTGCGTCGGTCGCGAACTTTAAATGTTCCTTAAGGTCCATCGAACGGTAGGCCGTAAACGGAAGTTCAATTTCCGATTTCATCATCTCGGCCATTCGGGGATAGCTGAGGATGGACGGAGTATAGCTACAGGAAATCGATTGCTTAAATTTTGCGATGAGGTCGCCTGCACGTTTAGGTTTTGGGCATTCATTCCGGACGTACGCTTCGCGGGTCATCCCGACCGGGATTTCGTGGATCATCAGACCCGGGTTCGTGCTGTTCAATTTCGGACAGGTCGCCGCCGCTTTTTCGCCCTCGACGGATTCCCGGGTGTCATAAAAGTCTGCGTGACATATTTTTTTAGCCGTCTTTACGTCGGACGCTCGGAAGGGCACGTAAGTCGGGGTTTTAGTCGCGCGGGTTTCGTCGAGATTCAGAGAGCGCGGGAGGGAGCAACTTTCGGTAATTGCGTTTGGCGAATCAAAGCTGCCCTGAACTTCTCCCGGTGCCTCTCCATCCGCAAACGCCGGATACGCAAGCAGCGTCGAACGAGCGACGAGAGTCACGACTAACCAAAGATTCCGGGAAAGTGCGGTGTTCATAAAACCATCCTCGGCAAAAAGCCGATCGGGCTTATATCAACACTAGAGCGAATTAGTCAACTACCACGATGTATTACGAAGTGCTTCTGTTCGGTAGTTACCTGTAAGTTATTGAAATCGTTCGATATACTGGCACTTTCGGCAAAGCTCCTCGACGAGCTTCCGCTCCCGAAAGCCCCGGAGAATGGCCTGTGCGCGCGGACTATCGATGACCTCGAGCACCGACTGTTCCGGTACGCGGCCGAGCGGAATGGCCGCCTCTTTATCGAGGCAGCAAGGGACGACCGTACCGTCGGCTAGAATTCCGAAGTGATTCGAAAGTCCGTGGCAAGTCCCCCGCTCCCCAAGCACCGGGAGGTCAAGCGACGGCCAGATGAATTCCGTATCGAAATGGAGGTAGAGTCGATTTTTTAGTTTCAGACTCTTCTGCTTCGTAACGTCGATCTCGGGTGAAATTTCCACGCCGAATCGCTTGCCTACCCTCGCGAGCATCTCGCGATTTTGCGCGCCGGTGCCCCGAGTTTCCTGAAGATTCCAAAGGCGAAAATTTACGTAGAGGTCGGGTCGGCGTTCGAACGCACTCTCCGTGAACGTGAATATTCGCTCGAGATAGGCCGTTGGGTCGGTATCCGGAAAATTATCCGGGAAACTATGAAGCGAGAAATTCACCTGGCGAATGATCGGATCGAGTAGGAGTTCGGCCGCCTTTTCCCGAAGTAAAGTCCCGTTCGTTACGAGAAAAATCGGCATGGCCGATTCGCTGGCAATTCGAACGAATTCGGCTAGATTCGGGTGGACGAGTGGATCGCCCATGAGGTGGAGGCAAACTTGATCGGTGAGCGGGACGAGTTCCGGAATAATGCGCGCGAAAACTTCCGGCGCCATCATCTTTTTTTCGCGCACGACCTCCGGGCAGAAACTGCACTGAAGATTACAGATATTGCTGATCTCGATATTTACTTTCGAGAATCGTTTATGTCCCATTTTGCCCGAACCTATATCGGGGCTAGGAAAACGAGAAGTTCCGATTTAACTTTCGCGCCATGAAACCCACCGCCACCCTACTTTTCTCGCTCCTTTTCGTCCTCAGTGCGCACGGAGCCGATCCGGTGACCGCAGGAGTCGATCCCGCGACGGTCGACGACCGAGAGCCCATTCCCTTTCTCGAGCGTTATAAACCTTCGTACTTTCTCCTCGGACACCCCATCACGAAAGTTCAGGTGAGCTTCCGCGTTCAGCTCGTCCGCGATCTCCCGGTACATTTTGGATATACCCAGCTGATGATGTGGGACCTCTTTAAGAGTTCGGCTCCTTTTCGAGATTTGAACTATAATCCCGATCTCTTTTACCGCCTTGCCCT
>JANXTV010000367.1 GCA_025352185.1 Oligoflexia bacterium | reverse complement strand
GAAGAGAAAGAAGGATCCGGCGCCGAGGATCGAACCCACGAGCCAGAGGAGCGGCCGTAACGGAAATCGGCCGCGACCGGATTCCCAAGAAGCTTTTTTCGGTGCGAGCGTTTCCGAGATCCACGCGAGACCGCGAATTCCTACGACCGCACCCGCGAGCACGAATCCGGTTAATCGCGAAAGTCCGAGCGAGATTCCCGATAGGAGCGCGAAGACCGGCCCGTAATTCGATTTCATTTCGAAGCTCGCAAGTCCGAGGAGGAGAAAAAAACAGTAAACGGACTCGCCGTAACCCACCCACATGTAAAACGTCGCGGGATACGTCGCGATGAGCGCGATCCGTTTCCAGTCGGTGCGGTCGTTTTTCGTACGGACGAGGCCGGGTAGAAGGAGAAAAAAGCCGAGGGCGAAAAAAATCGAAGTGAGAGGGAGCGCGAATTCGGACGCGATTCCGAATATCCCGCCCACGAGACTCCCGAGGGTGGGGTAAAGCGGAAAGAATGCGACGTTCGCCTGGTCCTCGAGCTGGGCGACCGGAGGTATCGTCGAAATATATCCATTCCGGATGATTGCCTTATACCAACCGCAGTCCCACTTACAGAGGATGTCTAGCCGAGTATTCTCGTATCCGTAAATGAGGCCGATCGTCGTCGCGTACACGTACGTGAGTGCGAGGAAGACGAGAAATCCCTGGAAATAACGATTTTTAAGGACGTGAGTGAATCGATTCGTCATTTCGGCTGCTCGAGTTTTGAAAGGTAGTTTCCTAACGCCTGGACGAAGATACCAGAACTCTCCAGAGCGCGGGGTAAGCGGTGTACGAGCTGGAGAGTCTGCCTCGGCTGAATGCGTTCCGAGAAATAGCGGAGCGATGCGCTAACATTTGCATCCGCCGTTTTTACTTCGATGAGCGTATCGGGCTTTCGATCGATCACCGTAAGAAAATCGACTTCACGCTTTTCGCGGTCCCGCACGTAGGTAAGTTCGACCCGGTCTCCCCGAGTGTCCTCACGAAAATGGAGATCCTTCAGAAGTGCGAGGGCCACTAGGTTTTCGAGGCGCCCCCCCTCCCCGCTGGAAACCCGTCCGATATCGAAAAAATAGAACTTCGGTTCTTTTAGAAGAGAGCGCGCAGTGCTCTTAGTAAAGGGGCGCACGGAAAAGATGACGTAAAGGGATTCGAGAACTTCGGTCCACCGCTTTACCGTATGGGGGGATACTTCGAGATCGCGAGCGAGCGAGGCGTAACTCGTCGTTGAGCCGACCCGGTCGGCAAGGAGGTCCACGAGGATCTCCATTTTCTTCAGTTCACGAATGGGTTCCAGTTCGAGTAGGTCTTCTTTTAAGATTCGATCGAGGTGCGATTTCCTCCAGCGCTTCGCAAAATCTTCGGAATCGGAAAGGAACGGCTCCGGAAATCCGCCTAATCGAAGAAGCCGGTCGATGGATTCCGCGGGAGCTATCTTTGAATTCAGTTCCGCCGCCGAAAAAGGGTGGAGTCGAAACGAATGGTGTCTCCCCGCTAGAGAGTCACCCCCTTTTTTAAACGTTTCGAGTCGGGCGGAGCCGGTTAAAAGGAGGCGCGGACGAACGCCTTCCGTATCGTAAACTCCCTTCACCCACGATTTCCATTTCGGGAGTTTATGAATTTCGTCGAACACTACGAGATCAGTACTCCGGTTCCACGCACCTTCGCGAATAATTTTCCGGTCCGACGTCGCGTCGTAATTCAGGTACTCAAAATTTTTGAAGAGTTCCTTTGAGACGGTGGTTTTCCCAACCTGCCGCGGCCCCGAAAGGAGGATGATCTTTTTATCCAGATCGGCGTGAAGTGATGGGGTGATAGTCCTATTAATTTTAAGCACTTACCTTAGTCTTGCACCCTACTACATTAAAGTCATGACTAAAATGCAGTAGGCGGCCGATCTATTCAGTGGAGAATCTCCCAGAGTTTTAACTATTTACGGGACCCCACCCGTTCCCTACACTAGTCCCACATGGCAGCCCCCCGAATCGGCATCATCATCCCCTGCTTTAACGA
>JANXTV010000323.1 GCA_025352185.1 Oligoflexia bacterium | reverse complement strand
TCACCGACTCGCACTTATCGAAGGATTCGACCTACCTCCAGGAAATCGAAGAGCACGGAGGTAAGGGAAATGCGTCGACCGCAAGTGGAGCGACGACTTATTACGCGACTCTGCCACCGAAGCACGCCGAGTGGATGATTCAGACGTTCGGAAAAATGCTCGTGAATCGCACCTTCGATGACGAAACGCTCGAGCTCACGAAAAAGCCTGTTTTCGTTGAGATCGGGGAGCCCGATATTATTTCTACGGTCATGGGTTCTGGAATAGATCGGATTCTTTTTCCGAAGTTCCTGAAGACACGGGGCTTCTGGGAAACGGAGTTCGGCATCAGTGAACGCCGCCAATCCTTGCGCGAGAAATCGAATACGATTCGATTTAAGGCGAGGGATTTAGCTGATTGCTACCGTACGTTTTACCATCCTGAGAACATCGTGCTGTTTCTCTCCGGAAAGTTTAATGCCGAGAGAGGGCTCGCGGAAGTTCGCCGTATATTTAGCGAGATGCGGAAGAACCCCGAAGGGAAAACGATCCCGGAGCGAATTCCGGAACCCCGGCAAGCGGCCTATATTCGGTCCGAGGCCTCGGATGATTCGCCTTCCATCACGCTCGGTACGAAGGTCTGGAATCTTACGGGAGATGACTACCTGGTAGTCGATATCTATCTAGAAGATCTCGCCCACCGTCTCATGAAAGAACTTCGAAATTCACGGGGTGCGACTTATACCGTTTCGGCCGGTTTCGAGCTGAATCGGAATTTTGGGTACGCCACGGTCCACCTCGACTCACTGAAAAGCGAATTTAAATCGAACCTTTCCCGGGTGCGGGAGCTTTTCGAAAAGGAAGCTCGGAGAGGTGAGTACACCCGCGATCAATTTGAGCACGCGATGGCGCTCTACGGCACCCATTTCCGGCTCGTCGACCCGGACAGCGGCGCGATGGAGCGACTGGCGAACTCGCTCGAAATAAATACGGTCGATCTCGGAGCACAGAGTTCGAGTTACGATAACTTCCAAAAGTTAACCTACGAAACGTTTACCGCACGAATTCGCGAACTCTTTGCCCCCGACCGAAGCTATTCGGAAGTAAGCTATCCACCTTACGTTTCGAAGTTCGAGTTCCCCTTGTTCTCGATTTTATCGGCCGCGCTCTCAATATTTCTCGTTCGGAGACATTTCTTATCGAAGTTTCGCCATAACCGTATTCAGACGATGCGTAAGGTTTCCTCCCCACCCGTTTTCTTCGTCGAAGCAAACTTACTTTGGATAGCCGGAGTAATTTGCGTTTATATTTATCTGCTGCTCTTAAAGCCGGTTTTTCTCTTTAAATGGGTACAAGCTTCTCCGTTCCTGGCCACGTACGGGACGAGCTTCATCGTGACTTACGTCTACGTATTCATCGTGATCGGCACGCTGGCGCTCTTTCTCCGAAAAATCACAGTCGCCGACCAGATGATTTATTTAAAGAGCGTTACCTTTTACTCACGGCGTTTTTCACTTTCGGAAGTGGACCGAATCGAAGTCCTTTCCCCGTTTCGAATGATCTGTTCTCCTCAGCAGATGCGGGAAGTAAAATGGCGCTTCCACTACTATAATCCCCTCTTTTGGAAGTCCGGTATCCTCATTCGGAGGAAGAACGGTATCGCGTATTTTATCGGCGTTAAGGATGCGAATGCGACCGCCAACGACTTACGGGAACTCTTAACCCCGAATGTATTTCCGCTGAATGCGAAATTAGTGAGCCAGCTTTAGAAATAGAAACTGGAATATAAAAAGCACCCCATCGGCGATGGCGATCATCGCAAAAATTCGCTGGAGCCGAAGGGCATCGAATTTTCTCCCGACGAAGGGGGCGAGGCGGGCGCCGAAAACGCAGCCAATTCCCGTGAATGTGACGATCTCCCAAGGAATGCCGCCGAGGTGGAACTGGTGAATGAGCATCAGGAAGACTGAGTTTATCGAGAGGAGGAGAACTCCGAGGCCGATGCACCCTGCGACGTCCATGCCGTAGGCGAGCATCAGGAGAGCGGCAATGAGTTCTCCCTCTCCGATGGCTACCCATCCCGTTACAAGGCCACCCACCACGGATGTGAAGAGAAGCGGAAGTCGGGCCCCAGGCGGAAGGGTGAACGTGCCCGGAGCGGATTTGTATTTATGTTTTTGTAGAACGAGGGTGAGGATTCCGAGGCCAATCGAGACGGGACCGAAGATAACTTTAATGAGGAGCGGGTTCGGGTGGATGACGACCGAACTGATCAGGCTACCGAGGAGTAGACCCGGGACCGTATATTTTAAAGCCTCGAGCGGAAGCTTCCGCACGCGGAGCCAAGCAAAAGCACCGCTCGTCATACCGATGCTCTGGCTGCCTAAGGCTACTTTCAGCGCGAGTACCGGTGGCAGATGAAAAATAAACATCATGGCCGGAATAAAGACGATTCCTCCTCCAACGGCCGAAATATTTCCGAGGAACGCGGCCGCCGCCCCGACCGGCACGTAGATCAAGCCGGCGCGGATAAATTCGCTCGGGTTCTCCGGGAGGGCGAGTACGCCCACGAGCCAGCCGGCAAGGATGAGGAATAACCAGCGGTTCCAGTAGCGGAAGGGAGTGTCGATTGAAAAAAAATAGCATCGACTCGATTCCCTGTCGAGGAGAGGGCTGCTAACCTCCGTCTATGATCTTTAAATATTTCCATTCTCCGGTCGGTAAAATTGTGAAAGTTGTCGAAGAGAGTCTCCGGATTTCGGGAGAGGGGACGGCGAAGAAAGTCCTTCCCGGTCACGTTCTTTTCCACTTTTACGTGTCGCCGTATGCGATGCGAGTTCGAAAGGCAATCTACGACTTACGTCTGGAGATTCCGATGCGAGATACTCTGAATGACGATGCGGCCCTCGAACAACTGATTCGGGAGGGCGGTAAAGATCAAGTTCCCTGCCTCCGCATCGAGACGAAAGAGGGCGTGCGGTGGATGTACGAATCTCGCGATATCGTTCGGTATCTGGAGACCCAGGCAAAAAAAACGACCTAGTGAAGTTCGCCTTTTCGTTTCTTTCGAACTTTTTTTGGCTTGGAACCGATTCCCGGGCGTTCGTGGATCACGTGTCGACCCGCGATCGACTTCGTCCCGTGAGAACGCGATTCCGCGCGGACCGCGCGTTGGTTCTTATCGAACTCGGACCACGAGTGGTGCCAGTTTTTCACTTCCGGGTGGGAAGTTTCGTAGGTTCTTAAGCTCGAATTTGCGAGTTCCAGTCGTTTCGTAAGGTCGGGACCGACGATCCGCGGTTGTGGGGAACCGGTGGTCGCCACGGGAATAGAGGTCGGCTCGAGAATGACATCGCGCTTAATGAATGCCACGCGCTGTCGTACGACGAAGTAGTGGTCCGAGGTCGTCACTTCGGGAGGGGCCGACAGACTATTCGCCATCGGATTTACTTCCGACGAATGGGTTTCGTCGTTCTCCCCATTTTCCGAAGGGGCGTAGACCAAGTCCTGATATTGTTTCAGCTCTTCCGTGAGGGAAACATTCGCGACTTTCCGAATCGTTTCGGTATCGTTCGCGGATTTAGCGGCGTCGCAGTCGATAAACGAAATTCCAACCTTCGCGTAGGTGAGCGTTAACGTGCCGGATTTTTCTTGAAAGTGATCTTCGATCCGAGTTCCCTTCGGTGGAAACGAACATTCGTTAGCGAGATCCTGTAGGGCGGCCGATTCCGCTTTAAACTTAGACTTTTCGGGGCTCGGGTCCTCCCCCGTACCGACGTAAACGATATAACCCGAATCTACCGTGCGGGTTGGAGTCCGAATCCATTCGGGCGAGGTGACTTTCGGTTCGCTCGCACATCCCGAGAGGAGAAGAAGTACGATTGCCGATTTTAGAGAGGTGGATTTCATTGAGCTAATGTAGACAGGTCGAAAAACGAATGCAATGACGCACGGCGAATGATTTGCATCTCCCGGGGCGGGGCGCGTATGCTCGGGCCATCTCCGTGATCACCGAAATTCTCCGCACCCGATTTGGATTTGATCAGTTTCGCCCCCGGCAAGAGGCCGTCTGTAAAGCCGTCGCCGAAGGAGAGAACGCCCTCGTCGTGATGCCGACGGGAGCGGGGAAGAGTCTCTGTTACCAAATTCCCGGACTGGCCCGCGGAGGGGTGACGCTCGTCATTAGTCCGCTCGTGGCACTCATCGAAGATCAGGTTCTCCGACTCCAAAGTCGCGGGCTACGCGCAGGGCGAATCCATTCCGGTCGGTCGCGCGAAGAATCACGGGAAACTTTTAAGGCGTACCTCCGTAGCGAACTGGAATTCCTTTTCATCGCGCCCGAACGGCTCGCCGTTCCTGGTTTTTCCGATATGATTCGGAAGCACCCGCCGACACTGATCGCGGTCGACGAAGCCCACTGCATCAGCCAGTGGGGACACGACTTCCGCCCGGACTATCGGTTAGTCGGCGAAAGACTCGAGGGCCTCGCGAATACCCCGATTATTGCCCTTACCGCGACGGCGACCGAACTCGTCCAGCGCGACATCTGCGCCCAGCTAAAACTCGTAAATCCAAAACTCTTTATCCACGGATTCCGGCGCGATAATCTGGCGATCCGAGTGATGGAGTCGCTGCCATCGGAACGTCCCGAGCGGATTATTGAACTCCTCACGCAGCCCGATGCTGTCCCGGCGATCGTCTACGCGCCGACTCGGAAAAAAGCCGAAGAAATCGCAAAGACGATCGGTAGGAAATTAAAGGCCCGGGCCTACCACGCCGGAATGGTAGCGGCGGAACGGGATAAGGTCCAAGCCGCATTCCTCGCCGACGAAATCGACGTGATCGTCGCGACCGTTGCCTTCGGCATGGGGATCGATAAACCGAACGTCCGTTCCGTGGTCCACGCCGCATTGCCCGCGAGTATCGAGGGGTACTATCAGGAAATCGGGCGCGCGGGACGCGATGGAAAGCCGGCGTCGGCGAATCTTCTTCAGTGTTTTTCGGATCGGAAGACGCATGAATTTTTCATCGAGCGCGACTTTCCGGAAACTTCCGTACTCCTGAAGGTTTTAAAACACGTTCCGAAGGAATCTTCGATTTACCGCGACGGACTCCAGGCGCGAAATTCGGAGATAGATCCGGATACGTTTGAAAAGGCGATTGAAAAACTTTGGCTCCACGGGGCGCTTAAAATCGACGCCGAAGAAAATATTACGCTCACGGAGGGTCCCGGCGCCGAGGCTTGGCGAAAATCCTACGAGGATCAGCGGAAGGCGCGCCTCGCGCAGCTTGACTCCATTCAGGCATTCACCGGCGGGGGCGAATGCCGCATGCTCCAGCTGATTCGCCACTTCGGAGATCGTACGGACGCGACCCTAAAATGCGGGATTTGCGATCGTTGCGCCCCCACTTCCGATCTCCGGGTAATCGACGAACTCGAGCGCGTGATGGTGACCTCCACCCTCGCCTCGCTTGCGGGCCGCGATGGCCAAGCCGTCGGCCGCCTTTTCGAAGAGGCGGGGCGACTCGACTCGCGCATCACGCGGTCGGGTTACGAACGGATACTGTCCGCACTCGCCCGGGCTCGAATGATTGAAACCGCCCAATCCGAATTTGAAAAAGATGGGAAGGTGATTTCCTTCCGGCGCGTGATGCTTCTTTCGGCCGGGAAAAATGCGAAAGCGAAGGATCTCGAGTCGCTTGAGATAGACGGACCTTCTCTAACCGCCGGCGGGGCTCGCTCTCCCGCCGTACGGAAACGGGCGAAGAAAGCGCCCGCCTCGTCGTCTCGCACTTCGCCGGACCCCGAGATCTCTTCTGAGATACCGAAGCTGTTTGAGACATTGCGGGCGTGGCGCCTCGCCGAGGCCCGTAAAAAAGGGGTGCCGGCATTCCGAATTCTCAGTGACCGCGTCCTCATGAGTCTTTGCGAGTCGCTCCCTTCGGACGAGGAATCCCTCCTGCAGGTCCCGGGCATGGGCCCGAAACTCGTCCGCCAGTACGGCGAAGACCTCCTCCGCGTCACTTCGACCTCGATTTAGGCCCCCGGGGGACCGGGTCCGAAAACAGCCAGACTAACCTCGGAACTTAAGCTAAGTTCGGACGATGGACCGGTACGACATTTATTTTGAGGCGCTCCGAACCCGGGATCCGCGGTTCGATGGAAAGTTCTTCGTGGGGGTGAAGACCACGGGAATTTACTGCCGTCCGATTTGTCCGGCAAAACCGAAACGGGAAAACGTCGAATTTTTTTCAAGCGCCATCGCGGCCGAGCGAAAAGGTTACCGAGCTTGCCTCCGCTGTCGGCCCGAGAGCGCGCCCCAGTCCGCAGTATGGATCGGATCTTCGTCGATCGTGCGAAGGGCGGTGAAGATTTTGAATTCCCAGGAAACTCTTAAATTTAACGAAGATGAATTCGCATCGCGATTTGGGGTGAGCGCGCGACACCTCCGCCGCCTCTTCGTCGAGGAAATCGGAAAGACTCCGAAACAACTGGCGTTCGAAAACCGTCTAAATTTATCCCGGACCCTTTTAGTCGATACTCGCTTATCCATTTCGGAAGTGGCGATGGCCGCGGGATTTCGATCGATTCGCCGTTTTAATGATTCCTTCCGCGACCGGTTTAAACGGAGTCCGAGCCAGATTCGGCGGACGCCACTATCGAATCCACCGGGCGGTCTTCGAATTTCCCTCGCCTATCGACCCCCTTATGATTTCGCCGGACTTTTACGAAACTACGAAAATCACCGGATGGGGGAGCTCGAGTGGGTGACTTCCGGTACCTGGAATCGCATCGTTTCGTTTCAAGGAAAGATCGGGCAGATCTCGGTTTCGGACGATCCGAAACGATCCCGTCTTCTGGTCGAGATTAATTACCCGGACACTTCGGTGATCCAGACGGTCGTGATGCGGATACGGGCGCAGTTCGATTTGGATTCGGATCCGGTCGTGGTGGCAAACGCTCTCGAACGAGATCCGAAATCTAGACGGCTCCTCCGAAAATTTCCGGGAATCCGCCTGCCTTCGGGTTGGGATCCCTTTGAAATTGGGATCGCGACGATTCTCGGCCAGCTCGTGAGTCTCGAACGAGCCAGGGGCCTGGTTTCCGATTTAATTTCCCTTGTGGGTCAGGAGGTTCCGGGTCCGGGCGGGATCGGGAGGGTGAGGCTTTTCCCTGCTCCTGAAGCTATATTCCGCGGGAATCTCGCGAAATTAAAAACGACCCGCCGTCGGCGGGAAACCCTCGTAGAATTTTCTCGCGCTGTCTTCGAGAAACGGATTTCGCTCGAACCGACCCAAGAAGTCGAACGATTCATCCATTCGGTTTCCGCGATTCGGGGCATCGGTCCGTGGACCGCAAACTCGATGGCACTGAAGGTGCTTAGGCATACGGATGCATTTCCAGGGAGCGACCTAATACTGGCGCGAGCCCTCGAGCTGCATACGCCCGAAGCGGTAGACCGAATGAGTCCGTGGCGGGGATACGCAGCCTCATTATTTTGGCGGGCGTATTTTGGAAAACTGAAAAAGAAAAAGGCGGAGAATAAAAATGAGACAACAGTGGGTCCTAAAGACTAATATTGGCCCGGTGTATTTGGTGGCTACGGCGCGGGGCCTGGCGGGCGTTCACTTCACTCGGCAAGACGTGGCGGTCGTGAAGTCTCTCCGGTCTGGCGAACCGGCCCATGCGCACCTACTTCGTGCGAAGGCGCAGCTCGAAGAGTATTTTACCGGAAAGCGGAAAGTGTTTCAGCTCGAATTCGATATTTCCGCTACCGAGTTCCAGTCCCGAGTCTGGAAGGCGCTCACCCGAATTCCCTATGGCTCGACGTGGTCCTA
>JANXTV010000302.1 GCA_025352185.1 Oligoflexia bacterium | reverse complement strand
TTACACGCCATCGCGCACCCGACCTGCGAGGAGATACAGGCGGTTAAACGCTTCCACTGACCGGAATCAGCGCGCGCATCGGTCTTCGCGCCGGCGAACCGGGCGCCCCGTTCGATCAGATCTTCTTCATCTTCGTCGTCCGACTCGTCCGTAACGAACGGACCCGAATCCTGTCCGGAAAGGCGCGTAATCGCGGCGCTCCCCGATTTTTCCTGTAGGGCGGCGGGAATAATTACGGACTCGATGGTCTTCGCATCGACGAGATCCCAGAGAAACTTATGGGTGCCATCTAAAGCCTGCTGGGAAACGCGTTCTTTCAGCCGGTAGACTTCGACGTTTTCCTTCAGCCAAGCGCGAAGGTCTTTCGATAGATCCGACATGAGGTCCCAGTCGGCGACGAACCGCTGGTAGACCCAGTGAAAGATTTGCTGCGCGCGGTACGCGGCTTGTTTCTTTGCCTTTCGCTCGAGCTCTTCCGGCGCGGTCCCGTAAGGCGCCTTCACCCGGGAGAGCGGGACAAGAAGTTCGGCGAGTTCGGCTTTCGTGAGGGACTGGAGGTAAATCATGGAGGCCTAACCCATAGCCCTTCCGGGCCCTGAAGGCAATGCGTTATGGGCCCCGGGACGCCTTCCCCCACCGTAAAAATTAAAGAGCCCCGGTCTAGACCTCTGAGAAGATCAGACCGGGGCCCTACAGAAAATCACTAATCTTTTAAACTGCTTAAGGCGTTAACCCCGAGGCAGCGAGATTAGATCTTTTTCTGAATACTGAAGGCGACTTTTTTCACTCCGCCCGACTTAATAGCATCCACGAGCTCCGTCACCATCTCGAGGGTGACTTCCTTATCCGCGACCAGGAGGGCCGAGGTTTCGGGATTCGCCGCGTGGAAGGACTTCGACTCGATCGCGAGGCCTTCGATCGAGATCGGCTTATTATTCAAGAATAATTCGCCTTTCTTACCCAGCACCACGCGCATCGGAACCTTATCTTTTTCTTCCTTCGCAGTTGCCGCTTTCGGCAGACTGATATCGATTTTCGGTTGCATCACCAGCGGTGCGGCCACCATGAAAATAATCAGAACCACGAGAATGATATCGACTAAAGGAATGACGTTAATTTCGGCAATCGTATTTCCGCTATCGTTCGAACGAGCTGCTCCGGCCATAAATCACTTATGCCTTTCTGCTTTTCGTGAACGCCAGGCAAAGGTCCTTAGCGGCATCGATGTTATTTAAAATCAGTCCAACCTTTTTATTGAAAAGGTTGAAGGCCACGACGGCGGGAATGGCGACGGCGAGACCGATGGCGGTCGATACGAGCGCGTGTCCGATCCCGGCCATCACGACTTCGTTTCCCTGCCCGGGAGCGGTCGCAAGGTCGTTAAACGCTTTCATGATCCCCATCACGGTGCCTAAGAGGCCGACGTAAGGAGCGTTCGAAGCGATCGTTCCGAGCCAGTTTAAGTTCCGCTCGAGCGACGGGCGTTCGATCGTTTTAAACGAGCTAAAGAGCTCATCGAGCCCGTTTTCGCCGTGTTCTTTTACGAAAGTGAGACCGTAACCTAAGGCGCGTCCTTCGAGAGACTTAGGATCTTTCGAGAGGCCTTCGAGGTTATTCAGGTTCTGACCTTCGATCAGTTTTTTAAATTCACCGGCCATACCTTGGCTCGAATTGCCAATACTGCGCAGGTAGAGAAAACGTTCAATCATGATGGCGACGCTAACGACGCTTAAAACTAACATGAAGATCAGAATCCCGTTTGCCGATGCCTCTGCTATTTTGAATAAACTTTCCATGATCTCTACCCTTTCTCTCAGATGTGTACCCCTACGGTTTCGGAGCGGTACGGTGTGGTGGTGGTGTCAGTTCAGCTACTGCTGAAGGGTGACGTCATTTACAGTGCGATTACTGGGCCAAGCTTCGCGGGCCCGTAGAAGAAGGCGGGAATTAAGTATTCGCGTCCGTCAGTTTAAAATCGACGCGGACCTGGTGGTCGGCCTTACGGAGTACGTTGCCGGCCGCGTCCTTAAAGGGGCGATACTTCCACTGTTCGACGGCGCGTTTCGCTTCCATCTCGAACATATTGCGCTTCTCGCCCCCGACGATGCGGACGTTTTCCACTTCACCCTTTTCGTTCACATCGATCTTCAGCAGGATCCATCCTTCGACGCCCGAGATCAGGGCCGCTTTAGGGTATTTTGGCTTAATTTTATAGAAAGGAGTCGCATTGGCACTGCCGTCCCCTTCGGATCCCGTCATGACCGGGCGCTGGACGGAAGCCTGGGAGGTCCCGGTGACGTCGCTCTTCGCGTCCTGAAGTTCGTGCGCGGTAGCGTCCGTCTTCACTTTTGGCTCGGTCGGCGTCTCTTCGCGTTGGCGGACAACGTGGGCGACCTTCTCGGTCGGGACCGGTACGTCATTTAAAATTTCGTAGCCGATCTCGGAATCGTCCATCGGCTTCTCGACGTGCTTAAAGATTCCGGCACCGAGGATCACGATGACACTGCCATAGAGAAAGGCGTGAATCAGGAGTGCTGCCGTAACGGAACCGGGCAGCGACTGAAGGGAGAAACGTTTTAGGGGTGGACGGTCTAGGACTGCGGTCGACATAAAGGAACTCCTCAGATAGTTCTTTATTAGGGGACTTTTTTAGTAAGGCTTTTTAGACCTCTTCCTGACCCGAAAGGCTTCTTTTCGGTGTCAGAGTGGCCCGG
>JANXTV010000273.1 GCA_025352185.1 Oligoflexia bacterium | reverse complement strand
CACTCGTGAGCCAGTAATGAAGGCCTTCGGATGCCACAGGGGATCAGCCACCCATTCCACGTCATTCACCGGGTGGCGGTAGGCTAGTTTTCCCGGGTCTATCCATAGGGATATTTCCGTCGAGAGTTTCTTACGTAAGTTTTCTAGGTAGTGCGGAGAATCGCTCATACGGAGGGGGGGGCGTAAAAGCAGAGCCTGAACGGCAAACGGTGCGGAGAGTTCCTTTACCGTTTCGAGGCGCTCGCGAACCGATTCACTTAAGGAATAGGCTTCCGAATCGCGAACCGCCGGAAAGAAAGGGGTACCCGAGGAAAGAATCGTCCGGTGCCCAGTTTTTTCGATTAATTTTTTAACTCGCTTTCGGTCTGCTGCCTTTAGCCCCTGAAGCGAAAAAAAGTCCCATTCGGAGACGGGAAAACGGCAAAGCCATTCTTCATTAAAGAGGTGTTGGGTTTCGCCGTTCGATACACCGATTTTCATCTATTCCTTATCTATACCTGGAGTTTATCGGGTTGCCCATTTACCGTTCTTCATTAGAATAGAGGTATGAAAGCTTTAAATTCTCTTATCCTCATTCCGTTCTTTTTATTATCGCTTTCCACTTTTGGCGAAGAAAAGAAGGAAGAAAAAAAGACCCACGAAGTCGATCCTTACGGCCTCGTCACTTGTAGCACGAAGGATGAAAACCGAACGCTCGCCATCATGACGAAAGAAGAAGGAGGTTGCGAACTTCATTACGAGAAGTACGGAAAAGATAAAGTCATTTCCTGGAGTTCGAGCAGTGTGACCCCGTGTATGAATTCTCGGTTAAAGGTTCGTAAAGAACTCGAAGCCGCGGGTTGGAAATGTTTTCAAGAATAAATTTTCAAAGGAAGAGAAAACCTCGATGAATAAAATTAAGTCGTTCATGCAGACCGCTCCATTAGGGACGCGCTCGTCGATTGGTCTCTTACTAGTCCGCCTCGTCATGGGTTCGGCCTTCGTCCTTCACGGATGGGGAAAAATTCAGAATCCGATGGGATGGATGGGTCCCGAAGCGCCGGTACCGGGAATATTTCAGTTCCTTGCGGCCCTATCGGAATTTGGCGGGGGAATCGCGCTCATTCTTGGACTCGTCGTCATGCTCGGAACTCTCGGAATCGCTTTCACGATGCTTGTCGCGGTACTCACCCACCTCGCCGTAATGAAGGATCCGTTCGTGAATCCGACCGGCGGGCACTCGTACGAAATTGCGCTCGTTTACTTTAGTATTTCGATCCTGATTTTATGTGTCGGGCCCGGAAGATACTCACTCGATACGAAAGTTTTCGGAACGCGTAAGTAACTCTTATTTTTTAATTTTAGGCACGATTTGGACGATATTTCGCCCTTTCGTGCCTTTTTCTTTATTTTCGGGGATGTAGATTCGTTTCACTTCGATGTCCTTCGTATAAGTTCCGTCGGGCATGAGCACTTCGATTTCGCTCTTCATCGGATATCCGGTCATGAGTTTAATGAAGTCTTTATTATCCATCGTTTATTCCTCGTAAGAAAAAGCCTTCGATTCGATTGCCGCGGGTAGGGTTCGGAGATGATCCAGGTACGATTTTACCGACGGTTTTTTCAAAAGAATCGTTTCAAACTCGGGCCAAAGTTGGCACCAGTAGAGCTGATAGCCCACGCAAATATCCGCCGTGGAAATTCGCGACCCGAGAAGGTACGGCGACTTACTGAGGGTCACTTCAAGGGTTTCCATGGCGTCCGCGAATTCTTCGAGTAAAGCCGATTCCTTCGTAGTCCGAACTTCACCGGCCGGGATATCTTCGATGATCATCATCCGCGTTTGAAATACGTCGACCGTAGAGGCGGCGAAATAGAGCCACTGCTGATATTTCGCCCGGAGGGGCGAATCGAGAGCGGGGGCAAGGCCTTTCTCTAAGAATCGATCCGCGAGGTAAGCGCATATCGCTCCGGATTCAAAAATCACTTCATCCCCGATTTCTAAAACGGGAATGCGACCCATCGGATTCAATCGTAGAAAAGCCGGTGATTCGTTCTCCTTCTTTTCGCGGTCGAGCCACTTCGATTCGTACGAGATTCCCATTTCGGTGAGGAGCCACTTCGCTTTCGCGCCGCGGTCAAAAGAAACGATGCCGTAAAGTCGAATGGGAGGAATGGATTTCGTCATGGTCCGAAACTACCGAAACGGGGTGCGGAATTCACCGTAATTTTAGGGGTCTCGCACGGGCAGTCCGAACCAGCGATTTCGAGTCGGAATTCCGCGGGGAAGTCCGTCTAGAGGCGCGCTCCCAGGTACCCGGAGCTTGCACCAAAGGATCCTAAAAAGGAGTCTCTATGAAATTAATGCCCTATTCCTTCCTCGTCTTTTTCTCATTCGTCAGTCCGCTAACGACGGTAAAAGCAGATATCGTTGGCGGCGAAGACGTCCTCCCGAACGATCCCGTGCGGAGTTCCACCGCCGCGTTATATACGCCGGGTCGGGGCGGCCAGGGAGGTTCGCTCTGTACGGCGAGTCTCATCAGCCGAGATACTGCGGTAACGGCCGCACACTGCGTTTCGCCCGGAGGTCCCGCCCCCGTCGTTCTTTTTGGCCGGGATATTCATTCACCGAATACGACCGCCCGGCCCGTTACGGGCTCGCGGGTGAATCCGACCTGGAATTCCCACGCGGGACGCGGAATGGATCAGGGTGATATCGCGGTCGTGAATTTTCCCGGGGGATTGCCCGAGGGATATGCGCCGGTTAAAACACTGCGCTCCGAATCGAGTTTAAGGCCGGGTACGGACGCCGTACTCGCCGGTTACGGAATATCCGATTCTCGAAATCATACGGGGGCGGGAGTCCTTCGTAAAACGACCGTTAAGGTTAAAGACCCAAGGGCGGGGAAATCAGAAATGATTCTCGATCAATCGAGGGGGCACGGAGCCTGCCACGGAGATTCGGGTGGACCGGCGTACGTTCGCTCGGGGAAGAAAATGGTCCTCGCCGGGGTGACGAACCGGAGCTATCCCTCCCGAGCGCCGGACGATTGTGCTCATCAGGTGGTTTATACGAAAGTGAGTGCGTACCAACCTTGGATTCAGAAAAGTGAGCGGGAACTCCGTGCTCACCGTTCGGGCCAAACATGGAGTGTTCGTAAGACGGCCTCGCCGATGAAAAGCGGCGTGGGCAGGAGAAGCCAGAGCCATAAGAAGAAGCGGCGGAAACAGGGCTGATTCGATTTTCCGAAGACCTTTCGATCGATGAGTATTCCGCCGCCTTGAAGTACGAAGTATACGGTCATGCCTCCGAACGCGTTCATGCCCGTTCGCAAATAGAGGGGAAGTGTAAATAGGAGTTCGTGAGCGAGTCCGGAAACGAGGAAGACGATTAAAACTGCAGTGGTCGGACTTCGGCGTAAAGGACTGAAAATCACCTGCTTAAACCAATCGCTTTGCCATACGTTCCACCGCGTTCCCCAGAATTCGGCGAGGGTCGCGGACCGGAGGGGGGACCGGTGATAATCGGGGATACGATAACCGGAAGTCAGTGAGGCGAGAATTAGCGCAGACGAAATGAACTCGCCCATAAAGAGAACGAACGGGAGTACGGAGAATCCCCAGAGTCCGCGCGGCATCCGGGAGACGAAGTCGCGGAGCGAATCCGAGAAGTAGACAATAATAACGTAAATGAGCGTGAGGGCCCCCGTCCGCACAGCGAGCCTTTTTACGTCGGTTCCTTTGAACCGCTTCCGATCGGCCCAAGTATCGACCGAATGGAGTGGAGTGAGAAAAAGGAAGCGTCCCATTTCCGGAGTCTTTTCCCGTTTCACGATCACACTTACGATTTTCATTCCGAAGAAGAGTGGAATGGCGGAAACCGCAAAGGAAGTGGCCATATACCCGTTGGTGCTCATGGAGGCGTGAATCACCTTCCTTGGCTCTCGAGGCGACTCAGGCTGACGGGTGTAATTCCTAGATAGGAGGCGATGTCTTGCTTTTTTAGGCGTCCGAGGAGGTGAGGAAATCTACGTTTAAAGATTTCATACCGCTCGGGCGCAGAATTCTTTAGCAGTTCCATCTCGCGAATCTCACGGTTTAGAAAATGGAAGTCCGCGAGCGCCTTTCCAAGCTTCGTCCAATTCGGTTTCGTATCGATCAGTTCGCGAATCGCCGCGTAATCGATCGAGAGGATCTCGGTATCCTCGAGGGTCTCCATTGAATAAGTCGCCGGAATGTTTTGGAGGAGGGAGGCGTAGGGCGTCGTGATCTGTCCTTCCCACGTGAATTCCTTAATGAACTCCTTTCCTTCACTCGTCAGGTAATATTTTTTCACCAGACCTTTCCGAATAAACGTTACTTTCTCGTAACGTTCTCCCTCACGAAAAAGAAGGTGACGCGCCCGAAAGGATTCGGATCGGTATTGGCCTTCTAGCGGAGCTAGATCCTCGGGAGAGATCGGGGCGAGTGACTTTAGGGCGGAATAGACCGCTTCGAGAGGATTCATTTTGGCTCGATTTTTTACGGTTTTCTTATCCTAGGTTAAGGAACGGGTACGGGCTGTAGACTAATTTAAAGGAACTGGTAGCAGCTTAAACGAAAGGTCCCCTAAGTGAAATCACTCCTTCTGGTCGCGTTAGTACTATTTTCCACGGTAAACGCACGGTCCGATTACTTCCCAGAAAATTATGAATATTCTCGGGCGCGATTCTTAAACGAGGTCGATCGACTTCGAACGATTTATCCTCGCGCCGAAAGTTCCGAGATTCTGGTTGGGAGTGAGAAGTTAGCGATTAATACGGTCTACCTTCCGGCGATGAAGAACCCGAGAAATTTAATTATCCTGACTTCTGGAAATCACGGGCCCGAAGGCTACGCGGGAAGTGCACTCCAATATCTCTTTTCGTCGGAAGTTCTGCGATCACTCGACTTAAACACGACCGGAATTCTCCTGGTCCATGCCTTAAATCCATGGGGTTTTAAGCACCACCGCCGCGGCACCGAGAATAACGTGAATCTTAATCGCAACTTCAGTGACACCCGCGCCCTCTTTAAAACGCGGAACGACGAATACGATAAATTACGCCCCTTCCTCGAGCCCACGACTCCCATTAGGTGCTCATCGGCCTTTCCGGCGAAAAATCTCCTCCTCGAAATGATCCTTAAGCGAGACGTGACTCAGCAGTCCTTAACCGAGGCGATTGGTAAAGGGCAGTACGGTTCCCCCGAAGGAATCAATTACGGAGGGTCTGATTTCGAGCCCCAGACTCTCGAGATCATCGCGTTACTGAAGCGAATCGCCGCGCCCTACCCGGCGATCCTTCATATCGACCTCCATACGGGTCTTGGGAAGAATGGAGTCCTCCACGTAATGACGAAAAAAGAAATGAACGATCGATCCACTCGTGCGCTTTCCAGCCTATTTCGCGGTCACCCGGAAGATTCCGGGCGGTACGAACTCACTCCGCCCGAAGCGGAAGGATTCTACGAAATACTCGGGGATTACGCGACGATCCTCGGAAAATTATTTCCGGAGCCCGCCCGCGTGATCATCGGACTCACTGCCGAGTTCGGCACGGTCGGAAACGGACTCGGCGGAAAGACCGAGACGATTAATCGTCTGATCCTAGAGAACGAAGGATATTTTCAC
>JANXTV010000272.1 GCA_025352185.1 Oligoflexia bacterium | reverse complement strand
AGCAAGATCCTTGAAAGCAGCCGACGTCGCCGTCGAATTCGCGGCCTGAATGGAAGTTTGTACGGATTTAAAACCGGCGAGCAAAACCGCGAGGAGTACCGAGGAAACGACCACGACCTGCGCGAGCATCATTCCGGATTCATCACCGATTCGGGCTCGCGCAGCTTTTAAATACATCCGACCCCGTTCACTTGTGAGTAAAACGTGAAGGTGTCGCTCTTGCATTTCTTAAAGAGCGAGAACAGGAAAAGAAAGAGTACGACCGCCGCCCCGATAATGGTGCCGAGGACCGGTAGGACCGAAACGACGACGAGCCCGGAGAATGCACTCCCGCCGAGAAGCCACTGCAGGAAACTTCCGGTCCCGCGCTGGATCGGGATCGACGCCACCTCGACGGCGTTCTTCGACATCGCATGCCAGCCCGTCGAATAAACGCGGCTATTATTTTTACATTGGGTGACCGGCACGTCGATGGGGACGGTGGTGTTATAATTTGGATTCGTCGGGGATGCATTCGTCCATCCGGCCGGGCACGCGGGAATGGCGCCCGCGTAGCTCGGGGTATTGCGGACCGTATAGGGAACTCGGCAAATCAGTCCCATATCGGTGGGAATCGGAGTGCCATCGATATTCAAGCAATCCTGAACGGTGTGCGGGACCAGGCCGGCGACGAGCACGTCGTCCATGTCGTCCGCGTGAGTCGTGCACGAAACCATCGTCCCGCTCGCTTGGTCAAATTCGGCGGAAAGCGGGATTCGGCCCACGACGTCGCCTTGCATCCCGCCCAGATCCTTCATGGACTGGCGATTTCCGCGAATCTCGAGTTCGATTCGGTAACGGTAAGTTGGGTTCGCCCGACTGTTCGCCGCGATAAAGGGTTCATACGCACCGGGAGTCGGAAAAAAAATCGTCATCGTGTAGACGAGGCCGTCGGTTACTCCCGGAGCGGGCTGTCCGCTCACGAGGAGCGGTGGGAGCGGACTTAAAATCGTATGGAACGGATCGAGGATGGAGGCGACCGGAAGTCCGAGCGGAGGAACGGGCGGAACGAGCGGCGTCGGAATGACGGGGTTTCCGAGCTGAAAGGCACAGTTACCCGAATCGTTCAGCGCCGCCAGTATTCTGGTCCGCATTTCGGTGTGCGAAGTGCGCGTGGCCGCCACCTGGTTCAGTAAATTAATTTGCCGCATTCCGATTGCACCACCGGTAACCAGGGTGACAATCAAGGCCGAGGCAATGACGACTTCTAATGTGGTAAATCCACTTCGATTCATACGTTACTCTCTCGCTCAGTTAACTCTCTATAAGAATAACACCTCTATCGATAACCGTAAAACTGTCTAAATTTTAGACAGTTTTGCATCTTTTCCTGCGCCACGATAGAATTAAAGTATGACCGAAATACGAACTTCCGCGGACGGCCGTAAAGTAAAAAACTTTGTCATCGCCCCGAATAAACAGTTCCGACTTGCCTTCGTCATGGTCTCCGCCGGACTCTTCATCTTTCTCGCATTTTTCGGTTTCGAACTCTGGATGATGTCGAGCATCGTGCAAAGCCTATCCCCACTCGCACCGCCGGACTCGGGACTTCACGAAGCACTCGCTAACTCGCTTTGGTGGTCTTGGGCCGCGTTTTATTTAGTCGCGTTTATTTTCGGCGTGGCGGTCTTGGTCGGTACGCTCGTCGTGAGTCACCGGTACTTCGGCCCCGTCGTAGCCCTCCGCCGGCACATCAGCGCGATTCTTAACGGCGAGTACGATCACCGAACGCACCTCCGCAAGAGCGACGAATTAAAAGAACTCGCCGCCGATTTAAATCAGCTGAGCGAACACTTCGAGACTCGGGCAAAGTCGAACTCGTAACCTACGGCTACGCCTCGGTCGCATACACCTACGGCTTTGCGGTTTCGCCGCGAAAGGCTTCGAGGTAACTCACGAGCGAACGAATCGCTTTCTTATCGAAGATAGAAGAGAAGCCGTGATTGCCCGGGACATTCGGATGTTCGCCTTGGGCGACTTTCTGAATTTTCTCCGACGACGTGAGTGCTGCCATCGCCACCTCGGGCTGGGTATGGCAAGTCACGCAGTTCTGGAGGAAGAGTTTTTCCCCACGCATCGCGGCCGGATCAGTACGTCGCTTTAAGAAGAAGGAGCCGTAACGCCGTTCGTAGGAACTCAGCGTGATTACGGCGAGCTCGGAAACGAACATCGGCTCCAGCAACATGTTTTCTTTTTTAATTTTCGCGTTCGAAGTGGCCGGAAGGATAAGGCGTGGAGAATCGACGCCAATGGGTTGACCATTCTTTTTTAGGGCGACTTGGATCTGCGGATATTTAACGAGGAAGGCTTTCGGCATCAGCACTTCGCGACCCGATCGCGACTTTAAAACGACGAGATCGGTATCCGAACGATCCGCGGCCGAAAAGGCCTTCGTCCCCTCTTCGATGAGTGCCGTGAGTGAGATGCCCTGGAAGTTCGAAGGAATGGCGACGTTCGTCGCGAGCGGATCCTTTTCGGAGAGCCCGACTAATTTTCGGCCCTCCAACTCCGAAAGTTCAAACGTCTTTAAGACCTTCGGGACCTTCTCGCCCGGAGGCTCCCACGAAATCTGAAGCGACGCATTAGCGCTCCCGGTCATTCCCAGGATTCCGAGGGCAAACC
>JANXTV010000223.1 GCA_025352185.1 Oligoflexia bacterium | reverse complement strand
GTGGCGGGCGAACTCGCGGATCGAAAATCAAAATCGAGGCTCAGTACCTTTACTAAAGTTTGGGAAATCGCGATCGCCCTACTGGCCGGCGCCGGCTTTCTATTTGAACACCTCCCCTTTCTTCTCTTCGCGCTTTTCATGCTCGGAATGCAGGCCGCGTTTTTCGGTCCGATTAAGTACGGTATCCTCCCCGAACTCCTCGGCCCGAAGGATCTGATGCGCGGAAACGCCCTGATCGAACTGGGCACTTTTATTTCGATTCTTCTGGGTACCATCCTGGGCGGAATCCTCATGGGCGCCGGACCCCGGGGCCCGCTCCTCGTTTCGGGCGCGGCGCTCGCCATCGCGGTCCTGGGCTACCTCGCCAGTCGAAAGATTACGCCGATGGCCGCCCAGTCACCGGGACTCCCGGTTTCCTATAATCCAGTGCGTACCACCCTCGACCTTTTCCGAATCGCGATGAAGGTGAAAAGCGTCTACCTTTCTATCCTCGCGATTTCCTGGTTCTGGCTACTCGGTTCGATCGTTCTCTCGATCCTCCCTCATCTTGCTAAAGACGTGATGGGGGCGCCGGAAAGTGTTCTGACTTTTTTTCTCGCCATTTTTTCGCTCGGGGTCGGGATGGGTTCGCTCTTAAGCGAACGTTTAAGTTTTCGGGCACTGGAACTCGGACTCGTTCCACTGGGTTCGATGGGGATGTCGCTTTTCGCCCTGGATCTCGGACTCCTCACTTACCCATCGGCGGCCGACCTTTCCGCCTTATTTTCGACGGGCTCGGGATGGCGCCTCGTACTCGATCTTTTCTTTTTTTCGGTTTCGGCCGGACTCTTTACCGTTCCGCTCTATACGTTGATCCAACTGCGTTCCGACGAGAAGGAACGATCGCGGGTGATTGCGGCGAATAACGTTCTAAACGCGGCTTTCATGGTTTCGGGCGCGGTAGGCCTGATGATCCTTTATTCTCTCGGCCTCAGTGTCCCTCAGATTTTTCTGGTCCTAGCGGCACTGAATACCCTGGTGGCAGCTTACGTTTATACGGTCTTACCCGAATTTCTCTTCCGATTTATATGCTGGATCCTCGCTCACGGTATGTACCGGGCCCGGTCGAGTGGCGTCGAGCGAATACCGGAGTCGGGGCCGGCGCTCCTCGTCTGTAATCACGTGAGTTTCGTCGACTGGCTCCTCATTTCCGCGGCGTGTCCCCGGCCGATTCGTTTCGTCATGCACTTTAGTTTTATGAAAATTCCGTTCTTTGGTTTTTTTCTTAAGGGCGGAAAAGTGATTCCGATCGCCGGCATGAAGGAAGACCCAAAAATTCTGGAAGATGCATTACAGAAGATTTCTGCGGAACTTACGGCGGGAGAAATCGTCTGCATATTTCCCGAAGGGGAGATCACCCGCGATGGAAAAATGGTTCCTTTCCGCCGGGGGGTCGAACGGATCCTCGAGCGCAATCCCGTTCCGGTCATCCCGATGGCTCTCGACGGGATGTGGGGTAGCTTCTTTAGTCGGCGTTATGGCCGCGCGATGTCTAAGCCGTTTCGGCGGATTTGGTCGCGGGTCACACTCACCGTCGCGTCCCCGCAGCCACCGGTGGATACGACCGCGGTAGTCCTACAGGAGACGATCCAGAGGATGCTCGGAGGTAAGTAGGAGATTCTGCGGTACGGATCGGCGGGCTCCGCCCGACCGCAGCGTTCGCTGAATCTCCGTAACTGAACCGCTACTTCAGGATTCGGGTAATCACCGGCGTCGTCACCACTTCGATGATTTCGTCCACGCCCGCCGATACGGCGTCTTCCACTTTCGCCACTTCGCAGTCGTGAACGAAAATGAGAGTGCGGAGGATATCGCAGAAAAGAATTTCCTCGCGGAGGGCCCGCCGAATTTGATTCCAGCGAGTGCCATCGAGGTCGATGTATATTTTTTTCGAAAATTTATTATAAAAAATTCGGTAAATTTCGGCGGCGCCGACCGACTGATCCCGATTTCCCGACCAGCTCGCATACGTTTTTGCGCGGTGACTTTCGATATAACTCTCCGAATTATCGAAAACCTTAAACGAAGATTCCGCGACTTGGGTCATGAGTATATCAAGCGGCGGCAGATCGAGCGCCGGCACGGGAGCGTGCGGTACAACTGCCGCGAGTTTTGGATAAAGGTCTTCGAGCCTACCGATAATTTCTCTCGGTAGATCCTCGGTCACAATGAGATTCAATAAATCGTTGGGTGAGTTGGCTTCCACTTTTACGGTCCTTTGCCTGAAAGCGGGAATGGACGGGGATGCGGAGGTGATGGCCCGCGCCATCCTCCCCGGAAGCGGGTATTTATAGTCTGCGAGCATTGACCATCAGAGTCAAGGGTCGGCTAGGGATTCCTGACCGAATCCCAAGGGTGCGTCATTTTTGGATCGGGGCTGGAAACCTCTTCATCACTCCAGACAAACCGAGGAAACGGTGAGACGCTCGGCGTGCAGATTTACTCCACATCCCAACGTGATTCTCATCTATGGCACCCATTCTCATTTCTCTTCTCGCTGCGTTTGCCTACTTTTTTTACAGTCGGTTTCTCGCGTTTTTCTTCTCGGCTCCTCTCCTGGGAATCATTCCGTTCGTCACCCTCATTTTAGGGTTTGGCGCGATCCTTTGGCTCCCGCTTTATTTTTGGAATGCATACGATACCGAGGTGAGTTCCTTCGAACGTTTCGTCGAGCGCACCGCCCACTTCTCGATGGGATTTTTTAGCTACCTCTTCTGTCTGCTTTTACTCCGCGATCTCGCAGCCATTTATTTCGGAGCAATCCTCCGAACACCGGAGGCAAACCTATTCATCTACGCGCTGGGAATATTCGCTTCGTTCGTGGGTTACCGAATCGCGCTTGCCGGTCCGGTCGTTCGCCGCGTCGTCATTCGCCCGAAGTTTCCTCTCCCATCCGAATTCAACTTACGCATCGCCCAGATCAGCGACCTCCACGTGGGAAGTTGGATCACCCGCGAATACGTCGAATCGGTTGCCGCACGAGTCCTGGCCGAAGGCCCCATCGACCTCCTCTTCCTCACCGGAGATATCGGCGACGGTAACCCCGAACACCACCTCGCCGATCTCGAACCCCTCCGTAAGATCGTGCCCGAGCTCGGATCCTTCTATATCTCGGGGAACCACGAAGGATACTGGGACGAAAATGCTTGGAACACGCTCTTCGGTATTCTGGGGATAACGGTTCTCGATAATGAAAGTCGACTGGTACATAAAAAAATCCCGGGTTCTCCGCCGGTGCCGGTTAGGGTGTTGGGGGTTTCCGATCCGAAGCCCGATTATGAAAAAGTGGCCCTGGAGCTTTTTAGGGACCGCGAAAATTCGCTGAACCTCTTTCTCGTGCACCAGCCGAAACATGCGGATCGAATTTCTACCCTCCATGCCCACGATGAGGGGAAGCGGATCCACATTCAGTTCTCGGGACATACGCACGGGGGACAGTTCCTCCCGTGGTCCTGGGTCATCTATCTATTTCAGAAGTACGCGAAAGGCCTCTACTGGGTCGAAAAACTCGCCGTTTACGTGAACATTGGTACGGGGTTCTGGGGCGCTCCGAATCGCCTCGGTACGCGCTCGGAAATTACACTCTTCGAAATTAAACCTTAAGATTAAATATCGAAAAATCCGCAGCCGGTTTTTCGTGAAGTTCCACCAACGCGCGGATGTTTGTCGCCGAGTCGCCGAGGAGCTCGCGAAGCTTTCGCGCCGCCCAGTAATACTGAAGCCGGGATGGACTTCCCCGACCCACCCGACCCTCTCCGTAAAAGGACCAGACATCTTCGTCCCCCCGCAGGCATTCGGTGAGCGCTTGATCAATTTCATTCGGATGAGCTTCGCACCATTCCCATTCGTCGGGTTCGTAGTAGTGGTGAACCGACGGAGGGATTTCCGGAAAGAGGGCCGAAGAAAAGAGCGTGGCTAGGCCCTCGCTCACGAGGTGCTCCGCCGCCGTGCCTGCCTCTAGGTATTCGGAACGTTTCACCTCACTCAGTGGCTTTCCGAGATGCTCCCATACTCGCGGGGCATGGTCGCGGTAAACGTGGGACAGTTCGTGCGCCGTCAGTGCCTTTAAATAGTCGACGTCGGAGTCGGGGAAGTCGATTCCGAGCATCACCTGATGGTGGCCAGAATCGTAGCGCGCAAATCCGTCGAAATCCCCGAAGCTCGGCAGGAGCACGAGCACTCCCGGTAACTCGCGACCGAATGCCGATTCGACCCGGTCGACGACGGCCCGAGATTCCCCGAGATAAGCGAACGCATTCCCCTGCTTCCCGCGGGCCACCGCGGAACGCATCCACTGGCGGATCGATTTTGGATTCAAGCCCCAGTTCCGGGCCGTGTCGGCAAAGAAACGGAATTCGGCATTCCGCTCGAAGAAGTCGACTTCGATATCATCCTGCGCCTGGAGGGCCGTATAAAGATCGACGACTTTCATATACCCAGAATATACCAAATCTTAATACTTTCAATAGTTTATGCCATTCGAAAGGGACCCGAGAGGGCAGTATTGCGCTATGCGTTATTATTCGATATAACGATGCCCTATGAAATTTACCCTCGCGCTCCTTTCATTCGTTTTCGTTATCGCCTCGAATGCCCACGCCGGCCCGGTTTACGGCATGACCTGTTCGAAGGACCGAGCGGGAACTTCTCTGGAAATCAAAATCAAGACAGGCTTATTTGCGCCGTCGACCCAGCAGATTCTTCAGTACGACGTGAACGTAGTTGAATTAAACGCGAATGGAGATCGCATTGCGGTGCGGTCCTACGAGCTCGAATCCAATTTCATGATTTTCGATAATGAAGACCAAGTTCGTGAATACCTCGATCTGAACCGTCTTAAAATCTCCCTCGACGAGGGGAAAGCAACGAATGGATATATTATCGTCGACGCTAAGAAAAAAACTGCCGTATTCCATGACTTCCTGAAGAACACGGTAGAGTCCTTCGCGTGCGACTCTAACTAAAAGGGCACGCACTCCCCCTTTCCTCACCCCGCACTCCGTGGGATAGACAGTGGATGAAATACGGAATTCTTGGCGCAGGCCAACTTGCGCAGATGCTGGTCCATGCTGCGAACCATTTAAAGCTTTCCGTTCACGTGCTCGCGCGCGCCGAAAACGACCCGGCGGCAACTGCATCCGGGAAATTCAGCCTCGGCGACTGGAAAGATCCCGTCAGCCTCGCGAAATTTTTAGGGGACTGCGACCGATTCGTTTTTGAAAATGAATTCGTTCCCGAATCGAGTATTCGGTCCCTAGAACTCGAACTTCACGATCCCCGCTTCTATCCCCGTCTCGGGGCCATGATGCGAATTCAGGATAAGCTCGAGCAGAAGAAAATATTCACCGACCTCGGACTGCCTTCCGCTCCCTTCCGAGTAGAGGAAACCTGGACGGCCGAAAAACTAAAATTAGCGTCGACCGACTTCCCCGGCGGCTTCGTTCTAAAGTGGTCACGGCTGGGGTACGACGGTAAGGGAACTTGGATATCGCCCCTGGAAATGAACCCGCGAGCGATCGAGTCGGCACTCGATTTTACTCGTCTGGCGGAAGCGATTGGCGTACCGGTCTACGTCGAGGAAAAAGCAAATTTTATTCGAGAGCTCGCGGTGGTCGGATGCCTTTCGACCGAGGGCGAATGGATCGCTTATCCCGTCGTCGTCAGCGAACAGCGAGATGGAATCTGCCACCAAACTTTCGGACCCGCCGCACGGGTAGGCGTGTCCGCCGTACTCTGCGAAGAAATCGAAAATGCCGCTGAACGCATCGCGCGGGACTCGGAGCTTTACGGCACGATGGCCCTCGAAGTTTTTCAAATCACCGAATCGAAGTTTTGGATTAACGAGGTTGCTCCGCGCGTACATAACTCGGGCCACTTTAGTCTCGACGGCGGAATGACGAGTCAGTTCGAGAATCACTGGCGCGGAATCGAAGGACTCCCCTTAGGAAAAACGCTCCCGCACGACCTCTTTTTCATGCGGAATATTCTCGGTGAAGACCTACCCACAAGCGAAGCGGAGGCGCAGGCGGCGGCGGCCGCGGCAGGAATCGATAAACGCGTAAGGACCCACTGGTACGAAAAGCTCGAAATTCGCCCGGGTCGAAAAATGGGACACATTAATTTTTGGGATCTCTCGCCCCACCAACTCGAAACCATTCGGAAATTTTATGACGAAAAAAGCCGGTAAAAATAAGAAAATCCCACTCGTATCCATCATCATGGGGAGCGATTCCGATCTCCCGACGATGGGCGAAGCGGCAAAGGCCCTCGAATCGTTTAAGATTCCTTTCGAGATGAAAGTTATTTCCGCGCACCGAACCCCTACCGAAATGGCGAATTTCGCTCAGTCCGCTCGGAAGAACGGCATTCGGGTCATTATTGCCGGTGCCGGAGGTGCCGCTCACCTCCCCGGGATGACGGCGGCGTACACCGAACTACCGGTAATCGGAGTACCGGTCGTCGTCGGCGCCCTCCAGGGTAACGACGCTCTCCTTTCGATCGTCCAGATGCCGAAGGGAGTACCGGTCGCTACCGTCGCGATCGGCGGAGCCTTTAATGCGGGAGTCTTGGCCGCCCAGATCCTCGGAACGGGTGAACCCGAATTTCTCGACCGCGTTCGGGACTATAAAAAGTCCCTCCGTAAAATGGTGCTCGGAAAAAAGGTCTAAGTCAGGCGCCTGCCGGCGGCGGCGTAAGATTCTATAATTTGGTATGCGATCGGTTTACACGTTCCGCCGTTCGTTTCTTCATGCGAACAAGCCGTCATCCCTACGATCAGGTCTTCCTCGGCCCGGAAAACGACCGAGTCTCCCGAGCGGGAAAGCGGTGGTCGAATTTTAAGTGCCCCTTTTCCGTCCACCTCCACATTCATAAACACGTTAAAGCACGTCGAGATCTCGTCCGCACTGATTCCGTATCGCCCGAGCGAGAGGGAAAGGTTCTCGTGACAACTCGGATGGTGTTCGGAATTTCCCGCCACGAGATTAAACATGCGGAGGCTACAAGGAGGTAAAAGAAAATCGTGACGCCCACAGGAGTCGGCCAAAATCGTCAGGAGCGGATTACTTCGATTCGAATAGATTACGCTTCCCACTCCTAAAAAAATCCCGTCGTTATAATCGATCGATCGCCCCGCCGAAAGACGTTCGGTCCGGTCCTCTTTCCGAACACAAAATACATCGCTCACCTGACCGCCTTCCATATCGATAATCTCGAGTCGATCTCCCTTTCGGAGTTCGACGGCGGTCCCCGACTGGGCACTTAGGATATTCTTCAAGCGCGCAGCCCTACTTTCGCCATTAATTTTTTAAAAGGGCATTTCCATTCGGCCGTATTCTCTCTACCCGAGAATTGAATACTCTCCCATTTTTCCGCGTATTTCTCGACCATCGGATTCACGTTTCCTTGAAACACTCTATCGAGTTCCCGATTCTTCTTAACCATGGGATAGAATTC
>JANXTV010000344.1 GCA_025352185.1 Oligoflexia bacterium | reverse complement strand
TTGGTACACGACGTGATCGCGGCGATGACGACCGCGCCATTTTCTACTCCGCCGTGCGAGTGCGCGGCCTTTACCTTATCACCCTTCGCGAGTTCGAGCGCGTAGGACTGGAAACTTGCGGGAACCTTACCGAGCGAGATGCGGTCCTGCGGACGCGCGGGCCCGGCGAGGGAAGGTTCGACGGTGGCGAGGTCGAGTTCGAGCGTATCGGAGTAATTTGAGTCGGGTTTCGCGGGATCGTACCAGAGGTCTTGTTCTTTAAAGTAGGCCTCGACGAGGTTCGCTTGGAACTCGCGACCCGTGAGGCGAAGAAATTCGGTGGTTTTCGCATCGACCGGGAAAAGTCCGACGGTCGCGCCGTATTCCGGCGCCATATTTGCGATCGTCGCGCGGTCGGCAAGCGTGAGATTTACGAGGCCGGGTCCGTAGAATTCGACGAATTTTCCGACGACGCCTTTTTTACGAAGCGCTTGGGTGACCGTGAGCACGAGATCGGTGGCGGTTACGCCGGGAAGGAGTTTCCCCTTCAGTTTAAATCCGACGACGAGCGGAATTAGCATCGAGCACGGCTGGCCGAGCATCGCGGCTTCGGCTTCGATTCCACCGACGCCCCATCCGAGGCAGCCAAGTCCATTAATCATGGTCGTGTGGGAGTCCGTGCCGATCATGGTGTCGGGGTAAACGAGGTCGCCGGTTTGGAAGTCATTCACCATCGCGACGTGGGAAAGGTATTCGAGGTTAATCTGGTGGACGATCCCGGTGTCGGGCGGAACCACGCGGAAGTTCTTAAAGGCTTCCTGACCCCAGCGGAGGAACTGGTAGCGCTCCCCGTTGCGTTCGAATTCGAGATCCGCGTTCAGTTGGACCGCTTCCTTCGTTCCGAAATGGTCGACCATGACCGAGTGATCGATCACGAGGTCGGCGGGCTGGAGAGGGTTAATCTGGTCGGGGCTCCCGCCGAGGGTCTTAATCGCGGACCGCATGGCGGCCAGGTCGGCGACGGCCGGAACGCCGGTAAAATCCTGGAGAACCACCCGGGCGGGCATAAATTGGATTTCGTCGGTGGGTTCCTTCTTCGGGTCCCATTTCGCGAGTTTCTCGATATCGGCTTTTTTAACCGAGAGATTATCTTCGTTCCGGAGGAGGTTCTCGAGGAGGATTTTTAAGGAAAAGGGGAGGCGGGCCAGGTCAGGGGCGCCCGTATAAGCGGCCGCAAATTTCTTCACACTGAAGTATCGGTAGGTTTTACCGCCGACTCCGAAGCTGCTCTCGGTTTTAAAGGAATCGATCGATGTTTTTGCCGTCGCTTTGGAGTTTGCCATGGCCGAATCGTAGCAGGAAATCGGGTCTAAAAACAATGCCTTGACTAATAGCGTTAGTTCCGGGATACACGCTTTTCTATGGGTGAAAAAGCGATCGAAACGACCTCGAGTTCGGTAATTTCCACGACCTCGGATTCGACCGGAGCGCAGCAGGGCGCGGTTCTCGGGGTGATCGGGATTCCCGGAATTTCCGGACAGCGCCTCGCTTTAAACCAATTTTTCCAGCTCGCGGGAAAACTGGCGGGCCACCCGTTCGTGAAGGTCGTCGTCGACCGGACCGAGGGGAAGATCCACTTCATTAATAATAACCGTTACCCCTTCCACGCCGATTACGTGGGCGAACAGATCCTCGGGATGAAAGTCGGGGCGATCGATCTCGAAATCGACGATTTTAACCAGACGGTCTATTTCGATAAAGATCGCCGCTTCTTTTTTGGCATTCTTTCACTGCAGAAAACGACGGGCGAAGGTCCGGATACCCAGTTCTTCACGCTCGAGACGGTCGAAGTCGATACGATGGACCGCCCGATGGTCGAGTATTTTTATAAATTCTGCCGCGGGTGGATCGAGCCCCTCATCCCGACGCTCTTTAAGCCGGCGAATACGCTCCAAGAACAGATCGTAAAAGAAATCGATCCGCTCGAACTTCCCCGAATCTTTTCCCACGAACTTTTCGCTGCCTCCCGTTTTATCGCTTTAAATCCTGGAAAAGCCGTCGGCCGGATCCGCGCTTTTAAAAACGAAATGGACTATAAGCGAGTCGCCCACACGATCGAGTGGTACGACATCGTCGTGATGCACCGGGTGCCGGACGATATTCCGCGAATTTCCGGAATCATTAACGCCCACCATACGACTCCGCTTTCGCACACGAACGTGCTCGCCTCCGGGTGGAAAATTCCGAACAGTATCCAGATCGGGATTTTTGACCGAATCGAAAAAGAGAATCTCCACGAAACCTGGGTTGAGTACGTCGTAGAAAATTCGGCGTCCGAACTTTCTTTAAAGAAGTCTACCGCCCCGACCGATGTTCACGCCCCCGCTTGGAAAGTAAACCGCGTCGAGATCGAGTCTCCGGAAATTGCGAATACGCCGATCCTTTCCCTCGATGACCTCCGCGCTTCCGATCGTTATAAATACGGGACGAAGGCCGCGAATCTCGGGGAGATCCGTTATGTTCTTAAACATGGGAGCGAGCGCATGCTCGGCTTCTACCGCGTGGCGCGCCCACCTCGGGATAATCTCATACACCACCTCGCGAAGTTCCTGGGCGTGAGTGAGACATCTGATATCGCCTCGGCGACGCACGATTTTATGCGGAAAACGTTACGCGTGCCGATCGGGATCGCGATTCCGTTTTCGTACCAGCAAGAATTTTTAGAGAGTTCGCCGAGTATCCAGCAGGCGATCGGCAAATTAAAAATGGCGCTCGAGTTAAACGCCCGTGAAACCGAATCGATTTGTTTGAGTCTCCAACAGATGATCCGCGGGGCACGGTTGCCAGATAAAATCCGGAACCGCATCGACTCCGAAATTGCGAAGCACCTGTCGGGAGTGTCGGCGTTTGTGATTCGTTCGAGTTCGAATGCCGAAGATCTCCAGGGATTTTCCGCGGCCGGAATTTACGAATCCATTAGTCACGTTTCTAAAGCGGATAAGATTTTCGAATCGATCAAGGAAGTTTGGGCATCGCTCCTTTCTCCCCGTTCGGTTCGCCTCCGGCATCAGGTCGGAATCTCCCTCGATGACTGCTACATGGGCGTGATCGTCCAGGAGATGATCGAATCCGAAATCGGCGGCGTACTCGTTACGACAAATCCGTCAAACGCGAAGGACTTTCGAAACGTTTACATGAATGTCAGTGCTCATTCGGTCGAGAATATCGTACAGGGTTCCGTCCTCCCGATCCAGATGATCTACAGCACCGTCGAGGGCGGCGGGCGCACACTCTCACTCGGAGATTTCCCGGACGGCGTGACGGCGGCCCAGTCCGATACGCTTCAGAAGCTTGCGTTCGCGGGTCGTTTACTCCAAAGTCACTTTTCTCCCGATTACACGTTTAGCCAGCCCGTCGATATCGAATGGCTCGCGGGCGCCGCCGGAATCGGAATTCTGCAGCTTCGTCCTTATTCGGAATGAACGATCGTACGCGGATCATCCGCTTTTACTATTTTTTCCAGTTTACGTTCACGCTGCTTTTCTGGACGCCTGTCTTTTTCGAGTATCAGAAGCGGATGGGACTTACGGATCCCGAAATTTTCCGGATTCAGAGTCTTTACTACGTCATGTTTTGTTTGTTCGAACTCCCGACCGGATATTTCGCGGATCGGTTCGGATACGTAAAATCAATGGTGATCGGGGCGATTCTGCTCGTGGCCGCGAACGTGAGTGCGGTTTACTTCGTCACTTTCGTGGGTTTCCTCCTCCACTGGGGGCTCGTGGCGCTCGCGCGTTCGTTCGTATCGGGGGCGTCGAGTGCGTACCTATTTGAGTACCTTCGCCGCACGAACGCGCACGCCGAATTTAAGCAGATCGAGGGGAATGCGCGTGCTTACTCGTTATTTGGGCGGGTCCTTTGTTTCGCAGTGGTGGGATACCTCATGGCGTGGCACGTGACGCTGCCGTACTGGTTAACCGCCGGGTCGGCGTTTTTAGCGGTAGTGCTGGCGCTACTCCTGCCGAATCTCGGGGGCCTCACCTCGGGGGCAGGTGAATCAGTAGATGGCGCGGCAAGTGCGGATGGGAAAAATATTCCGGCGCGCGCGAAAAAACTTTCGTTCCGCGTGGCGATTGCGCACGTTTCGAAATCTCCGCGGTTACTCGCGTTGATGTTCCAAGGCGTGGTCGTTTTTGTTCTCGCCCGCGTGATCAGTGTAAATCTGTTTCAACCGATTCTGCACCTGAAGGGTTTCGGGATTCAGGCCTACGGTCTCGTGATGGCGGGGATGACTCTCGTCGAGGCGGTGGGGTCGGCGCGC
>JANXTV010000155.1 GCA_025352185.1 Oligoflexia bacterium | reverse complement strand
AACACCGCGTACGAAGCCATCGAAGTCCACCGTCGGCCCGGCGGATCCTAATTCCGCATACTGGTAACAAAGCGCTTCGAAGTCTTCCGTCATGATCGCCAGCACCATGCTCGAAAGCTGCTGACGAGACTTCCTCGAGAGGCGGCCCACAATTCCAAAATCAATCAGTCCTAATTTTCCGTCTTCCAAAACGAAAATATTTCCGCCGTGAAGATCGCCGTGAAAAATTCCATCCTTCACTACCGTTTTAAAAAATGCCCGAGCGCCGATACTATTCAATTTCTTTAGGTCGAAACCCTTGCGTTTTACTTCCTCGAGGTTCGTCATCGGCGTCCCGAAGAACCTCTCGAGGGTCAGAATTCGTTTCGTTGAATATTTTTTATAGACGAGGGGAACTCGGACATCAGTGAAGTCTTTTAAGTTTTCCGAGATTCGTACGACGTTATTCGCCTCGATGTTAAAATCGAGTTCGAGCTTTAAAGTACGAAAAAATTCGTCGACGATAATGGTCGGCCCGAAAATTCGCGACTCGGGTACGTATTTTTCGAGGAGCTTCGCGAGAAACTCGAGCAGCGCCACGTCCTGGTCTATAATTGAAGCGATTCCGGGGCGCTGGATTTTTAGGACTACTTTTTCTCCGGTGAGGAGTACGGCTCCGTGTACCTGAGCGATACTCGCGGCCGCAATCGGGACTTCTTCGAAAGACTGGAAAGCCTCGGACAGGGGCTTACCTAATTCTTTTTCGACGACCTCGCGGATCGTTTCGAACGGGAGCGTAACGACGTTATCCTGGAGTTTTTTTAGTTCTTCGACGAAGGATTCCGGAATCAGATCGGGTCGAGTGGCGAGTACTTGCCCGAGCTTAATGAACGTCGGACCGAGCCGTTCGAACGCTAGACGAAGCCGTTCTTCCGAGGGTCGATCACTCGCCGCTTCTAGGGCCGAACTCCACCGTCCGGGGAGGAAGCGCTCGAGGTCCATACGAACCGCGAAATCGGTGAACCCATGCTTCGCAAATACGCCGAGAATTTCACGAAGCCTTCGTGAATTCTTCACTGCCATGCCCAGTTGCCTACTGCGGCGAAGCCACTGCATCCGTTCGCTCCTCTTTCCTAAAACCTAGCCTATAGATTCGCACGGATCCGTCCCGATGCAACCCCGCGATCCATTAGGCAGACCTTGCCTACTTCTTCGGGGTCTCGGAGTCGTCTTTTTTCTCAACGATCGAGAGGTCGATGCGTCGCAGATCGAGATCTACCCGGTCTACGCGAACGTGGAGCGGATCACCAATCTTATAGGCTTTCTTACTCCGCTTCCCTACGAAAGCCTGACGTTCCTCGTTATAAGTATAGAAATCGTCCGTCATGGCTTCCTGGGAAATCATCCCTTCGACGAACGGATCGTCGATCCCCGCGAACATTCCGGCTTCCATCATGCCGATGACCTTCGCGCTAAATTCGTTGCCGATTTCCTTCAGCATAATGCGCGTCTGCTTTAACTTAATCGATTCACGTTCGGCGTCCGACGCGATTCGCTCGCGGTAACTGCAGTGCTCGGTAATTTCGGCGAGCATCGTTTCGACTTCTTCCCGCTCTTCGTCACTCAGTTTTTGTTTCTCGCGCTCATACTGGAGGGCGAGCTTGAGCATGCGGTGAACGACGAGGTCGGGATAACGCCGAATCGGCGAAGTAAAATGCGTGTACGCTTTCGACGCCAGTCCGAAATGCTCGCCGTAGACGGAACTATAGTGGGCCTGCGCCATCGACCGCAGAAGCGCCATATTCAGCAGCGTCTGCGCCGGATTTCCTTCAATTTCTTTTACGACTTTATTCAGCGTATCGGCCAGGTTCTTACCGTCGAGTACAAATTCGACACCGTAGTGCGAACAAAGGTCCCGAAACTTCACCATGGCCTGTTTCGAAGGCTCTTCATGGACACGGTAAACGAACGGCCATTTTTTCTCGAGCGCCCATTCGGTCACCGATTCGTTCGCCGCGATCATAAATTCTTCGATGAGGCGGTGGGCATCGAGGCGAGGGCGATTCTTAATCGAGATGGGTTCGCCCGTCGGCTCCACGCGCACTTCGGCTTCGGGTAAATCAAAGTCGATCGATCCGCGCTCATTCCGCTTCTTTCGAAGAATTGCGTAGAGATCGTAGTGCGTGCGGAATTCCCAACTCGCGTTCCCGACGTTGGCATCCGCTTCGGCCTGTATCTCGTTATAGGTCGCCCGGCGCCGACTCTGAATGAGGGAGTTCATCACTTCGACCCGAAGCTTTTTACCGGTGCGGTCGAAATCGATCATCGAGGTCATCGTTAATCGGGGCCCGTCGGGTCGGAGGGAGCACAGATTTTCGGAGAGGGCACGCGGAAGCATATGGAACGCGCGCTCCGGAAAATAAACGGAAGTCCCGCGGGACCGTGCTTCGTCATCGAGCGAAGTTCCGGGTTTCACGTAGTGAGAAACGTCGGCGATGGCGACCCAGAGGGTGAATCCCCCCTCGCGGTTCCTTTCGACGTAGACGGCATCGTCGAAATCACGTGCCGTTTCCCCATCGATCGTGATGAACGGAACGTGCCGTAAATCTTCGCGGTGCGGGTCGTTTAAATCGAGCGTGAAACTCTCGGCTTCCGCGACCGCTTCCTTAGAATGTTCCTCGACGAGGCTATACTCGGCCGAAATCATCTGGATATCGGCGCGAGGGGGTAATTCTTCCCCGTATGTTTCGATGATCTCGCAGGTGACCGGACCGTATTCGTCTTCCGAATAGATGACTTTAGCCCGAACCCATTCCCGCGCCTTCGCCGATTTCGTGTCGCCGACGACGGCGAGTTCTTCACGAGCTTTCTTTCGCTCGTAAACCACCATGCCATTTCGGCCGGTGGGATAAAAGCGACCGACGAGCTCCCGGAATCGGTGCTCGAGGACCCGAATCTCCACGACTTCCCCTTCTTCGGTAACCACGGCTTCGACCCGGTCTCCGTGAAAGAATCGCTCGGCTTCGTGGGGATTTAAGAAGGCATCTTCGTATTCACGATTTTCGAACTGGAGAAACGCGAATCCCTTTCGATTTTTATCGATGCGGGCCTTTAATTTAAAGTCACTCGAACTTCCGGCGCGGGCTTCGCGGTACTTCGGTTTACGTCGAGAATTTCTCTCTTCGGGGTCGCGGTCACGCCCGCCGCCTCGCGACGGTGGTTTCTTACCCCGAAAATCTTTTCGGTCACGGCGATCCGATCGGTCGGCCCGATCCGCACGGGGCGAATCTTCGTCGAAGCGAGCGGCGGCTCCCGAACGACCGGGACGAACTTCGATTTTTGCGGGTCCACCCACGGAGAGACTCCCCGGTTTACTTCCCCGCGGATAACCCGATTTCCCTCGGCGCTCGGGTCTTTCGGAACGCTCTGATCGATCCGATCCGGGACGCGCTGAGCCTGAGCGACCACCCCCGCGCGATTCGCCGGCGGGTGGTTTCGCACCCGGTCCGCGGTGCGGCCCGCGAGACTCGCGGGTCTCGACCGGAGGAGCGTCGGCATCTCCCCGACGATTCGGTATGGCGTGCGGTTTACCCGAGCGATCCGTAAAAACAAAAGCTCCGCGATTTTCTCGCGGAGCTTCGTTAGTTGATTTTTTTCCCGGACCTTTAACTTCGCCTTTTTCGCGCTTACCGCGCGTTTCCTTTTTCCGCATCCGTTAGGATGAGGCTAGCGGAAACTTATTGGCAAGGATAGCTGTTTCCGCGGCCGTCTTCGCAAGATACGGCCGAACCTTTAATGTTCACGTCGACCGATCCGGTCACCATGAGATTCAGGTTAAAGCTCTGGATCATACCCGTGTCGGCGTACTGTGTTTGGTACTGACCCTGGTATTGACCGTTAGGGTACTGACCGTTTTGATACTGGGTATTTTGATATTGAGGATTTACGTTCGGCTGACCTTGTACCGGAAGTTGTCCCTGTGCATAAAGGGGCTGAATCCCAGAAGATACGGCCGTAATCGAAAGGTTTCCGATACCGTCCATACTCATCGTGTTACTCGACGCGGATCCGACCGGAATTCCTTGCTGCATCAGTTCCGCATTCCATTCATTTGAATCGGCGTCGATATCGCCAGCTACTTTTAGAACTTCTCCGCCGTACATTTTAGCCGAGAGCGGGATGGAAAAGTTAAAGTAACGATTCCCCGCGCGGTTCCGTTTTCCGAGCACTAAGGTCCCGAAGTGACCTACGTACGGCACGCCGACCGGACGTTCTTTTCGGCAAGTCGTTCCGTTAGAAGCTAGAATTCCGCCGGCTTGGGCACACGCTTCGGAAAGATTCGAGGTCGGGTAACATTGGCTGCGTCCGAATGCATTTCGGAGCTGGATCTGGCCCGCAGTAGTGCAGACGTAAGGCTGACTCGTCTGCTGGTTATATTGATTATACTGGTTGTAACCGTAAGGGTTAGCCGGTGCACCGGGCGTATTATTTCCGCCGCCACCGCCGCATCCAGTGAGGATAACCGAGAGGGTTCCGACGAGGCTCATTCCGATAAACTTTTTCGACATCATAAAATTTCTCCATGCGGGCCGCACACACTCGAGTGCCCGTTCCCCCTTGTGCGCGAAACGTGCCATACTGCGTTATCGACGACGGATCTTAAATAGGTAGTTATTTCAAAGCGATAGCAATCGTCGAGAATCAGGGAATTCCGGTGGAACTGACTAACTTTTAGACACCCGTATAAAAAAGTTCCGTAAAATCAGGACGAAAGCGGAATTGACGGAAGGGAGCCCGTTCGTTAAACCGTAGAACTCATTCTCGTAGATGCGTCTGCGAAGTGTGCCCGGGTGGTGGAATTGGTAGACACACTCGTTTCAGGGGCGAGCGCCTCACAGCATGCTGGTTCGAGTCCAGTCCCGGGCACCATTTCATTTAAATAAAAAACTCCCCCTCATTTTTGAAGGCGC
>JANXTV010000096.1 GCA_025352185.1 Oligoflexia bacterium | reverse complement strand
TCCACGTTTCCTTTACCGGAACCCATGCGAGTTTCTGCAGCCTTTTTCGTTACCGGCTTATCCGGGAAAATACGAATCCAAACCTGTCCGCCCCGCTTCACATAACGGGTCATCGCGACCCGTGCTGCTTCTAGTTGGCGTGCAGTGATGCGTCCGCATTCCGTGGCTTGGAGACCGAAATCACCGAAGTGAAGGGTTCCGCCTCGGTCTGCTTTCCCGCGCATTTTGCCTTTGGCGACTTTACGCCACTTTACTCGTTTTGGAGACAACATGACTTAAGTACCTTCCTGAGCTGCAGCAGCCATTGCTTTCGCTTCGACTGCGGCCAGTTTTTTCAGAGTCTGAGCTTCACCGTGGTAAACCCAGCACTTCACACCGATCATGCCGTACGTGGTAGCAGCAGTTCCGGTGCCGTAATCGATATTCGCGCGGAGAGTGTGCAGAGGCACGCTGTCTTCGCTGTACCACTCGGTACGTGCGATCTCGGCTCCGCCTAAGCGACCCGAAACGCGAATCTTGATTCCTTTAATTCCTTGTTTGAAAGCCGCGGTCATCGCTTTTTTCATCGCACGGCGGAATGCCACGCGTTTTTCAAGCTGGGCCGCAACGCTCTCCGAAATCAGAGTTGCGTTTGCTTCTGGCTTCTTCACTTCGACGATGTTCAGGAACACTTCGTTTTTCGAAAGTTTCTGTACTTCAGCCTTAAGCTGCTCGACGCCGGCGCCTTTTTTCCCGATCACAATCCCCGGACGAGCCGTATGGACGTTAATCTTCACTTTATTAGCGGCGCGCTCGATTTCGATCCGAGCAATACCTGCACTGTAAAGTTTCGACTTCAGGAAGCCGCGAAGCTTCATGTCTTCGGCAAGCAGAGCTGCGAAGTCACGTTTATTAGCGTACCAGCGACTGTCCCAGGTGCGGGTAATGCCGAGGCGGAATCCAATTGGATTTACTTTTTGACCCATCGTTTAGACCCTTTCAGCGAGCATTACGCTGATTTGCGAAGTTCTTTTCATAATCGGGGATGCCGACCCTTTAGCACGAGGACGGAAACGCTTTAACGTCGTCCCGGCGCCCACGAGTAACGTCTTAACGTAGAGTTTATCGACGTCGATCGTGCTGGCTTTAGAACCAGACTGGGCAGCGTTCGCCACGGCGCTTTTCAGGAGCGTCGAGAGAACACCGGCGGTGCGTTTTGCTGGCGAAAATTTCAGGTAGCTCAACGCTGCGTTGATGTCTTTCCCGCGAATTTCGTTCGCAATAGCTCCCATTTTACGAGGAGTGATTCGAACTGAAGATACTTTTGCTTTCATTTTCTAATCCTCCCTTACTTCTTCGGTGCGGCGGCTGCGGCAGGGGCCGCGGCAGCTGCGGCGGCAGGAGCGGCGGCTCCGGCTGCAGGTTTCGATGCGCCTTCAGCTCCGGCTTTTTTATCGGCAGGCGTGTGACCATGGAAGGTACGCGTTGCTGCGAATTCGCCGAGCTTATGTCCGACCATATTCTCCGTGACGTAAACCGGAATGAACTTCTTGCCGTTGTGCACTGCAAAAGTCAATCCGACGAAGTCTGGAAGAATCGTCGAACGGCGAGACCAAGTCTTAATCACCTTGCGGTCCGAAGCCTTTTTAGCTTCGAGAACTTTATGCTCCAGGTGGTAGTCCACATAAGGACCTTTTCTAATTGAACGAGCCACAGTCGATCTCCTTAGTTAGAGCGTTTACTTACGCCGCTTTACGATAAAAGCGTCAGTGCGCTTGTTGTTACGCGTCTTAAAGCCTTTAGTAGGAACTCCCCACGGAGTACGTGGGTGACCACCACCGGAACTTTTTCCTTCACCACCACCGTGTGGGTGGTCGATCGGGTTCATGGATACCCCTCGGTTCGTCGGGCGAACGCCTAACCAGCGTTTACGTCCAGCTTTACCGAGGGCAATGTTTTCGTGCTCCGTGTTCGCGATCTGTCCGATCGAGGCGCGGCAGCGAGCATGGATCAAGCGAACTTCGCCCGAAGGCATTTTCACTTGGCAGTAAACGCCTTCTTTAGCCATCAACTGGGCGAAGTTACCGGCCGAGCGAGAAAGTTTCCCACCCTTACCTGGCTCTACTTCGACGTTATGGAGGAACGTTCCAACCGGAATGTTCGAAAGCGGAAGGTTATTCGCAGGCTTAATGTCGGCCGTGTCCGATGCGAGCACCGGGTCGCCGACTTTAAGTCCGAGCGGAGCAAGGATGTAACGCTTTTCGCCGTCTGCGTAGTTCAGCAGTGCGATGTAAGCGGTACGGTTCGGATCGTACTCGAGGGACGAAACGACGGCCGGAATTTCACGCTTATCCCGAGCGAAATCGATCACACGGTACTTACGTTTATGTCCGCCACCGACGTGACGTACGGTCATCTTACCGAAGTTATTTCGTCCACCGGACTTTGTCAGGCTGGAGAAAAGGGATGCCGGTTTCTTCGGTTGTTCTTTTTTCGGAGTCAGGATCGTGAAATCCGCTACCGTCTTATATCGGTTCGAGGGAGTTGTAGGCTTAAATGTTTTAACGGCCATTTCTCACTCCTTATTGGTTTTGAAAGAAGTCGATCTTTTGGCCTTCTGCAAGGCTGACGATCGCTTTCTTCCAGTTCGTACGTTTCACGGTCGAGCGAGCTAAACGCTTCACTTTTCCGTGCATGATCATCGTCCGAACTTCGCGGACGTTCACTTTAAACAGTTGCTGTACAGCATCGCGGATCTCGTGCTTATTTGCCGAGGCATCCACTTCGAATACGTACTTCCCGCCGACTTCGGCCAGAGCCGTACTCTTCTCACTGATGATGGGACGCTTAATAACTTCGTAAATAGTTCTCATCGTCTACTCCTTACGCCTCGTTAGAAAGACGGGCCGTGATGGTGGCAACCGCTTTCTTCGTCATGAAAATCCACTCGTGGCGGACGATATCGTAGACGTTAAGACCTTCGGTACGAAGGACGCGAACCTTCGGAACGTTACGGCCGGAAAGTTCGAGATTCAGGTTCTTTTCGTCTACGATTAGAACCTTCTCGAGCTTGAAATTTTTCGTCATCATTTCGGCGAAAACTTTCGTCTTCGCGTTCGCGAATTTAAATTCGTCAACGATGAGGAGGCGCTTTGCTTTCAGGCGATCCGAAAGAGCCGAGCGCAGAGCTCCGCGCATCATCTCTTTAGGGGTCGACTGCTCGTAAGAGCGAGGCTGAGGTCCGAAGTTCTGACCACCACCCACGTTCAGGGACGACCGAGTCGAACCTTGGCGTGCGCTACCGGTACCTTTTTGCTTAAACGGCTTCTTACCGCCTCCGCGAACTTCCGACTTCGTCTTCGTCTTGGCAGTGCCCTGACGACGACCGGCCAGCTGGGCCTTAATCACTTGGTGAACGAGTGGGTAGTTAATGTCCGTTGCGAACACGGCGTCCGCAAGGTCCATCGACCCGACTTTTTTATTCTCTTGGTTTACAATTTCAATGGTTGGCATCGTATATCTCCGTTACTTCCGAGCCTTGTTCGCAGCCTTGATCATTGCTTTGACCGACTTGCGAATCGCTACGATTCCGCTTTTTGCGCCCGGAACTGCACCGTTCACGAGGAGGATGCCGTTTTCGACATCGACCTTCACTACGCGTACGTTCTGAACGGTGACCTGCACGTTACCCATTTGGCCCGGCATTTTTTTATTCTTAAAGCACTTAGCAGGGTCGGCGCGGTTACCGATCGATCCCAGGGACCGAGTCGTTACCGAGTTACCGTGCGATGCTGCGGATCCAGCCATGTGAAAGCGCTTCACGCCGCCCTGGAATCCTTTACCTTTCGAAATCGCAATCAGGTCGACCAGGTCACCTTCTTTAACGAAGTCGGGAGCGAGGGTCGCTCCGGCAGTGAAAGCATCCATCTTCGCGTTAGCGGGGAGACGGAATTCTTTCGTGTAGTAGAAACCACCCGCGGCGCCAGACTTTTTATAGTGTCCAAGCTCAGGCTTATTCGTAGATTTTTCTTTTTTCTCAAGGACCGAAATCTGGAGGGCGTTATAGCCTTCTTTAGCTTTCGTTTTCACTTGAGTGATGGTGTTTGCGCGAAGATCGATTACGGTAACCGCGATCAGGCCGCCATCAGCATTATAAACTTGGGTCATCCCGGCTTTAACACCGAAGAGTCCGCCGCGGCCTTGGTCGAACATTACGCTCGTACCTTTGCCCGAAGCAGCTGCCACAGTGTTTTCGGGAGTCGTCGTAGTTTCCGACATAGTTCATTCTCTCCATTTGCGTCAAAACCACCCGCTTCCATTTGTGGATTCGGATTGGTTTGCAGACGCGTTTAAAAAAATAGGACCAGTATCCATATTTCGATCAGCACAGCATCACCGGGAAGCTACTTTCATGAACTCATCGTCTGAAAGATCAGAGAAGAGGTCAGAAAAGCCGCCGGATGCTTTCATGAAGATCTATCGAGCTAAACTGCGATTTTTACGTTCGAAGCGGAGAAGATTAAGTCGTCCGTTTTAGGTATTTTCGCTGCTTGGTTCGACTTACCGAGCGGGATGAGTCTAATAAAAGACTCGGTACGCACGGCAGTATCGCTCACTCAAGTATCTAACGTTTTCAGTTAGGACTTGATCTCTACATCCACACCGGCAGAAAGGTCAAGCTTCATCAAAGAATCAACCGTCTGCTGAGTAGGTTCGAGGATATCGAGAAGGCGCTTGTGGGTTCGGATCTCGAACTGTTCACGCGACTTCTTATCAATGTGTGGAGAACGGAGAACCGTATATCGGTTAATCACAGTCGGAAGAGGAATCGGTCCGCGGACCGTGGCTCCCGTGCGTTTCGCCGTATTCACGATTTCCCATACGGATTGATCGAGAACGCGGTGATCGAAGGCTTTTAACTTAATACGAATCTTATGTTCCATTGCTGCCATACCCACATCTCCCTGTTATTACTTAGGAAGTTCCCAGATCGGGGATGTGACCGATCTGCAATCTTTCCCAAGTCGTCGTTATTTTGAAGTTTTCGATGAATACCCAGGAAAACCAGGGTGCGCAATCACGAAGTAGAGAAATTATTCATAATGCAGTGCGGCAAGACTCTACTTCGGTATCGGGATGGACGAAACCGACTCGAGCTCGACGATGACCGCCCGATGATCCGAGAGAAACGCCTGATTTCCAAAGTATCGGTACGTATCGACTCCCCATTTCGTCACCTTCCAGGGTGCCCCGTTCGAAAGGAGAACGTGGTCGACCCGACATTCGGGGAAGCTGGGCGCTTTCGTCACGTTACAGCCGTCGGCGTTCGTGACGGATGCATTCGAAAAGTAGGGATGCTCTTTCACTTCAAAAAAAGTGTCCCGAAATGCACTCCGCATTTTTTCATATCCGGGATAGCTCGGCTTTAGGTTCGTATCCCCGGCGAAAATGACGGGCAGAGAAACTTGCCGAAGTTTTTCGATTACCAGATCGACGCTCGGATCTTTATTCACCGAACGATTATCGAAATGGGTTCCGGCGAAGATAAACTTCTTTTGATCGAGTTCGTCCACCAGCTCCACCCATTCTAACCGCCGTGGAAAACTGGTAGCCCAACCCAGACTAAAACCGGGCGCTTTCGGGCCCAGCCAAATTCCGTCCCGATCCAATACTTTAAATCGCGCTTTTCGAACGAAGAGCGTCGGGTCCGCATAACCAAGCAGTAAACCATTCGCATAAATTCCGGAGTACTCATCGCCGAGTTGCTTTTCCAGACTTCGAATATCCGACCCGCTCCAAATTTCCTGGAGGCTGATGAGATCAGGATGGTGGCGCCGGATGGTATCCGCAACGCCCGCCAACTTCTCACGAAAACGGCTATTTTCTTCATGCGTGCCGCAAAAATCGCACATCACGTTAAAGGTCATTACCTTCAGTGGAGCGGCGCGCGCACTAGAGCTTGCGACGGTGAGGAGAATACTCGTGAAACCTATGATTTTTAGCGCGGATTTAAATACTTTCAAGAAACTATCCCCGCTCACTTTCCTTCGGCACTTATCGGATTAAGACTCCGGCCCGAATTTTAATTTCGTCCGAAATCGCCGGAGTTACTTCGTGATAACTTGCGAACTCCATGGCGTAAGTCGCGCGTCCCTGAGACTGCGAACGAAGCGCGGTCGAATAACCGAACATCTCGGCGAGCGGAACTTCGGCTTTAATCACCTGGAGGCCATGTTTTGGCGCCATACTCAGGATCTTTCCCCGGCGTGCGTTTAGATCTCCAATTACGCCACCCATATAGTCGTCGGGGCAGGAAACTTCGCACGCCATCATCGGCTCGAGAATGATCGGTTTCGCACGCGCGCAGGCGTCTTTAAATGCGAGCGTCGAGGCGATTTTATAACCGACGTCCGTCGACTCCCCGTCAATATAGGTCGCCGAAAGCAGGGTCGCGCGAATATCGACCGCCGGATAACCCACGGTAATTCCGCCGAGGAATGCTTCCTTCATACCGCTTTCAATCGCGGCCACGAAGTTCTTCGGAAACGTTTTTTGGTCGGCTTTAAACCCGTCGACGAATTCGTAACCTTTTCCTCGCGGGAGCGGCTCGAACTTCATGATGCAATGACCGAACTGTCCTTTACCCGCCATCTCGCGGTGAAATTTCCCTTCGCCGGTCGCCATCGCCGAAATCGATTCGCGGTACGCCACCTGCGGACGCCCGACATTTCCTTCGACC
>JANXTV010000070.1 GCA_025352185.1 Oligoflexia bacterium | reverse complement strand
CTTCGAATTCGAGGCAACCCGATTAACGGATAACTTAAACCTCGGGCTCGACCCCATCTTAATTTTGACGACAACGCTAACCATTGATCGCCTGATTCTTTCCTATGCCGTGCGTAAGCTAAACTACATCCAGGAAGGGGAAGTCGGCCAAACCCACTTCGCAATTCAGTACCTGATCTCACCGAGCGTTTCCGTAGGTTTTTTAAGTAATTATATTCCGGGTACGCAGTCCGTTGCCTTCCAATTTTTCCTATGAAACCTCGGCAGAGCGCATAAACTAGGAGAGTGAATTCTTCTCCCTCACTCCTTAAAATAGGCACCGCTCGAATCGATATCACACCGGATGCGATCGGTTCGATCATGCTCGGCTGGGGAGACAACCTTCACGTGGTAAAAGGAGTCGCCACCCCACTCTACGCGCGCGCGATTACCCTGCGTGACGAAAATGGAAAATGCATTCTCTGGCTCTGCCTCGATCTCGCATTCATCACCGAAGCCATGCGACGGACAATCATCGCACGCCTCGGGTGCCGCGAAGATGAAATCACGATATCGGCGACCCACACCCACAGCGCTCCCGGTGGAATTTCAGACTATGTGATTTACAGTCTCAGTTGCGACGGATTCCAACCCGAAATATTCGAGACTTACGTGGCGGGCTCGGTCGAAGCCGTCCGCGAGGCGCTGAAAAATGAAGTTGCCGGTCGAATCCGATTTGTGACCGGGCATTTTCCTACCGACGAACCCGTCGCTTTTAATCGTTCCATTCGTGCCTATAATCGAAATCCCGAAGTGAAAAAGCGCTCGCGCACGGAACGGCACCTCGCGGTGGACCGCGAAATGACTCTTCTGCGGTTCGAAGATACGATGGGAAAACCACTCGCCCTTTGGAATTGGTTTCCGGTCCATCCGACCTCGATGCACCGGGATCGGCACGATATCCACTCGGATAATAAGGGACTCGCGGCCACCCTCCTCGAAGACGAATTTCGCGCGGACGGAACTCCGAATTTCGTGGCCGTTTTCGCCCAGGGCGCGGCCGGAGACGTCAGTCCGAACTTTAAGTACTACCGTTTCCTAAAGGAAAAGCGCGGGGCCGATCGTAACGATACGGAAAGCTGCCTGATTAATGCGAAACTTCAGGCGGCGCAGGCGCGAAAACTTTTTCAAGTCGCGAAGACGGAACCGAGCCTCGATCCGGTTCTCGGGGGAATACTCGAGTACCGTGACCTGGCGAACGTCGCCGTTTCTCCGGAATACGTCGGGGGTCAGACGGGTTTAAAAACTGGACCTGCAGAATTCGGCGCTCCCCAACTCGCGGGAACCGCGGAAGGCCGCGGAGCTCCGCCGGCCGTGATGCTTTTCGTTCGTATCGTTATTAAAATCTGCCAACTCTATAATTATTTTTTAGACCGGTTCCAAGGACGCGAAACTCACTGGCCGTGGTCAGACCACCCGGTCCAGGGAAATAAGGTCCGCGTAATCAGCGCCGGTTTATCCGAACTCTTCGAAACCGGCCGCGTAAAGGATCTGGTGTTTCCAGACTGGGTACACCCCACGATCGGAATGATTAAAAACTGGGGGCGGCGTGGCCAGCTAAAACAGCGACCTTTCGCCCCGCAGATTCTTCCGCTTCAACTCGTTCGAATCGGAGACCTCCTCTTCGCCGCGGTTCCCGCAGAATTCACTACGATTGCCGGAGCACGCCTCCGGAAAATGCTGGAGTCTGAATTCATTTCGGCCGGCATCCGGCGCGTCGTCATCCAAGGTTATGCGAACGCCTTTTCGAGTTACGTCGTCACTCCCGAAGAATACGTGCAGCAAGGATACGAAGGTGGATGCACTCTCTTTGGCCGTTGGACCCTACCCGCGTACCTCACCCTTTTTAAAGATCTCTCCGGAAAGTTTCTACGCGAGGAGGCTCCGGGAACTCTCCGTCCGGTCCCTCCGACGGCCGAGTACATGAGCGTGATCACGAGGCGGATGTGACGCCGACCTACGGGCGGTATTCCGAAGTCTTCCGCGATGAATCAGCTCCGTTCGCCTACGTCGACCTCGAACTTTTCGATAGAAATATCACTGCGATTGCGGCCCGTGCAGGAAAGCTTCCGATTCGTCTCGCCTCGAAGTCGGTTCGCTGCGTCCCCCTAATAAAAAGAGCGCTTCGTAATCCGGCCTTTCGGGGAGTCCTCGCCTATAGCGGGTACGAAGCGGCTTACCTTGCGAGCCTCGGGATCGACGATCTCGTCGTCGCTTATCCGATCACCGACCCCCGAGAAATTCGCGCCGTATCGGCCGAACTCCGGCGCGGAATGAGAATCACCCTCATGGTCGACCTCGTAGAACACGTTGAGATCCTCGGAAAAATTTCGTCGGCCGAAAATGTGGATTTCCCGGTAGCGATCGACCTCGACCTCTCAAGTCGCTGGCCAGGGCTCCATTTCGGCGTTCACCGCTCGCGGATTTCCACCGAAACGGCGCTCCGCGAGCTCGTCCAGGTATTGAAGAAATATCCTCGCCTTCGACTCGAAGGACTCATGGGCTACGAGGCGCAGATTGCGGGTGTTCCCGATTCACCCCTCACCCGAATTCTAAAAAACTTTTCGCGCCCCGGCGCCCATCGGTTCCGCGCCCGTGCCGCTACACTCATACGGGAAGCGGGCTACACGCTTCGCTTCGTGAACGGCGGGGGCACCGGCAGTCTCGAATCAACGGGGAACGATCCCTCCGTTACTGAGCTCGCGGCGGGCAGCGGGCTCTACGGACCCACTTTATTTGATGGTTACGATTCGTTTCATCCCGAGGCCGCCGCCGGCTTCGGCTTGCGCGTCACTCGGAAACCGGAAACTCACTGGGCCGTCTGCTTTTCCGGAGGATATGTCGCCTCGGGGGCGCCCGGAAAAGAAAAACTCCCGAGTCCGTACCTTCCCGAGGGACTCGAACTTTCATCTCTCGAGGGAACCGGCGAGGTCCAAACTCCCTTAACGGGGGACGCGGCGGCCGCCCTAAAAATAAACGATCCCGTTTTCTTTCGGCACGCGAAGGCGGGAGAACTGTGCGAACGTTTTAATCATCTGGTCCTTTTTTCGGGGACCGAAATCGTTGAACGAGCCCCGACTTACCGGGGAGAAGGCAAGAGTTTCGGATGAAACCTTTTAGAAACTGGTCGGGCTCCGTCCGATTTACCCCCGAGTCGATTGCGAAGCCGACGAGTGAGGCCGAACTTTGCCAGCTCATCCTGGAAAAAGCGAATACCGGGAAACCCATTCGTGTCGTCGGTACCGGCCATTCCTTCACGCCGTTAATTAAGACCGAAGGGTGCCTGATCTCCCTCGATGGACTCCAGGGATTCGTCGACGGCGGAACCCATAACGAAGTCTGGGGTGGAACGAAGCTCTGGAAACTGGGTGAAATCCTTTACTCCCGGAATCTCGCGCTCGAGAATCTCGGGGATATCGATCAGCAGTCGATCGCCGGAACGGTCAGTACCGGTACCCACGGCACGGGAAAGACGCTCGGCTCCGTTTCGACGCAAATTCTCGAACTCACGCTCGTGCTCTCCGACGGAACCCTACTTACGTGCTCGAACGAGCGAGAACCCGAAATCTTTAAGGCCGCTCAGGTTGCGCTCGGGTCCCTCGGCGTGATCAGCCGACTGAAATTGAAAACGCTTCCCGCCTACCGCCTTAAACTCGAACATAAGCGCGAGACCCTGGCCGAATGCCTCTCCCTCCTCGAAAGTCGGGGCGCGGAGAATCGGCATTTTGAGTTTTATTCTTTTCCGTACTCCGAAGTTGTCCAAACGAAGCTCGCGAACTTTACCGAAGAGCCGGCGGACGAATTTTCCCTCGGCCACACTTTAAACGCACTCGTGATGGAAAACGGCGCGTTTAAGGTTCTTAGCGAAATCAGTCGCTGGGTTCCGGGCACGACTCGTTCGGTCGCGCGCCTCTGCGGCGCGGGAATTAGTTCATCTAAAAAAATTGGGTGGGCGCATCGGGTATTTGCGACTCCACGCTTCGTTAAGTTCCAGGAGATGGAATATAACGTACCGGCCGAAAAGCTCGCGGGAGTCCTTACCGAGATTCGTGAAATGATCGTGAAGAAAAAAATACGCGTCCACTTCCCGATCGAATGCCGGTACGTGAAGGGCGACGATATCTGGTTAAGCCCGGCCTTCGGGCGCGATTCTGCTTACCTCGCGATTCATTCTTACTTGGGTATGCCCCACGCCGAATATTTCGATGCGGCCGAGAGTATTTTTCGAAACCACGGCGGTCGCCCCCACTGGGGAAAAATGCACAGCCTGAAAGCAAAGGACCTTCGTCCGCTCTATCCCCGATGGGACGACTTCCAGAATATTCGACGTCGTCTCGATCCGCGGGGGCGTTTCCTCACCGACACGATGAAAGCCCTCTTCGAGGCTTAAAACGGCCCGTAATTAGGTCTTGCCACACCGCATTATCCAGGGTTCAATACCGGGGAGGCGCACGATGCGCCTCGGTCGCTCCACTGGAAGTGAGGTCCTCGTGACTCGTATCTTTTTACTCTCCCTCGTCGTCGGTTTTATCCTGGGTTACTCCGTTCGCGCCCGCGCTGCCCTTCCCGTATCTCTTTCCGCGTGGACGACGCTCGGTGCCTCCTCCCTGAACGATGAGGCCACTCCCGATATCGAAAGTCACGGCACGTTCCGCGAGTTTCTCGCGATGGCAAATGTCGAAACGCCCGAGTGGAATCTAGGGGTTGGGATCGGATTCTTCTCAAGCACCCTTACGGGATCAAAGTCCGCCTCGGCATCGGCCGGCGGTTCCGGTGGGCTCAGCTTAAATTCTTACGATAAGGAAACGGCGGGCGAAGTGGCCCGCCTGTCTGCCCA
>JANXTV010000049.1 GCA_025352185.1 Oligoflexia bacterium | reverse complement strand
AATTTTCCCGCCGAGCCGAATCCTCGAGGGGATTCGGGCGGGCATGGAGGCAGGGGGAAATCCGGCCGGCATTCCCACCATCGCGGGGGCACTCGTCTACGATGAATCTTACCTCGGAAAACCCCTCGTCTTCTGCGGATCGGGTGGCCTACTTCCCCGGAAGATCGAAAAACATCCGGTCGTGAACTGCGAAACGAAAACTATTCTTCCCGGTGACCGAATCGTCATGGTGGGCGGGCGCGTGGGTCGGGATGGAATTCATGGGGCGACGTTTAGCTCCCTCGCCCTCGATACCGCCGACGCCGCCCTCGCGAACGCGACCGTCGTCCAACTCGGGGATCCCTTTACCCAGAAACGGGCACTCGATTTTATCCTGAAGGCACGGGACCTCGGGCTTTTTCGAACGCTGACCGATAACGGCGCCGGTGGGCTCTCGTCTTCGGTAGGTGAACTCGCAACCCTTTCGAATGGGGCACGGCTCGATCTCACCGATACCCCGCTGAAAGCAATCGGGCTCCGTCCGGAGGAAATCCTCGTGAGTGAGTCCCAGGAGCGGATGACCGTCGCGGTCCCCGCCGAATCCCTTCCCGAATTTCTGGCGCTCTCCCGCGAAATGAACGTCGAATCGACCGACCTCGGAGTTTTCACGAACTCAGGCTTTTTCGAGGTGCTTTATCGGGACGCTACCATCGCGAGCCTCTCTCTCGAATTTCTTCACGAAGGTTGCCCCGATCTCGCGATCACCGCGAAGTGGGAACCGGCTCCGCTCCTGCCCATGCGCCACGCGGAAGTAAACTCGGTCGAGGATTCCCTCCACCGTCTCCTGGCCTCCGAGAATATTGCTTCCAAGGCATCACTCATTCGCCAATACGACCACGAAGTCCAAGGCTGCTCGCTCGTAAAACCGGAAACGCAGATCGGACCTCACCGATCGCCGAACCAAAGCGGTGCGGTCCTCCTCCGTCCCGATTCCGAAGTAGCAGCCGTGGTCGGGGTCGGAATTCTGCCGGAGTACTCTCGCTACGACGCCTACACGATGGCGGAAGCTTCGCTCGACGAAGCCGTTCGAAACGTTCTCGCGAGTGGAGCCGAATACGGGGAACCCGAATCGGTTCTCGCCCTACTCGATAATTTTTGTTGGCCCGATCCGGTTTCGAACGAAAAATACGCGGCCGACCTCGTGCGGGCAGGTTACGGACTTCGCGATGCCGCCCTCGCACTCGGCCTCCCTTTCGTTTCGGGTAAAGACAGTATGAAGAACGATTTCCGAGGAAAACAAAACGGAAAACCCGTCTCCATCTCCGTACTCCCGACGGTGCTCGTCACCGCGCTCGGCCGAATCCCGGAGATCGAGCGGGCCCGGACGAGCGAGTTTAAGCAAGCCGGAGATTCGGTGTTCCTCCTCGGTCCTCGCCACTTCTCACTCCTGGGATCCCAATTTGAACGGATCGGACTGAAACATCCCGAAGCCCGGCAACTCCCGGCATCCGACTGGCCGCTCGCGCGAAAAATTTACGCTTGGATGGGGTCCTCCAGATCCACGGTACTCCATTCGTGTTCGGATATTTCGGAGGGCGGCGTCCTTACCGCGGTTTCCGAATCGCTTTTCGCATACGGCATGGGATTTAAATTCGATTCTAAATGGTCCGACGAAGCGACTCTCACCGATTTATTCGGGGAAGGATTCCACACCTTCCTCGTCAGCTTCCCGAAAGATAAAGAGGCGGAACTCTCACGTGAATGGTTCGAACTCGGACTTCCTTTCTCCCGAATCGGAGAGGTCAGTTCGAACGGTAAAGTACTCCTCGGAAAAAACCACTTCGTAACCGGCGAGCTGGAAAAGCAGTGGCGGCGGAATTCGGGAGGTGTCTCGTGAGTTCACTCGAACGTAAAATCGCTTGGGTCCTCACGGGGGATGGAATTAATTGTGAGGTCGAAACCGCCGAGGCGTGTCGACGGGCCGGATTCGCGACCGAAATTCTCCACCTCTCGGAACTCGTGAAATCACCGCGAGATTTAGCGAATTGCTCCCTGCTCGTGATTCCGGGTGGATTCAGCTTCGGCGATGAACTCGGCTCGGGCCGAGTCCTCGCCCTAAAACTTCGCTACCAAATCGGATGGGACCTCCCGGCGTTCGCGAAGGATGGCGGCCTCGTCCTCGGGATCTGTAACGGGTTTCAAGTCCTCGTCGCCCTCGGAGTTTTCGGAGAGGGAGTCGCGCTGGCACATAACGAATCCGGCCGCTTCAAGAACGAATGGGTAAAGCTCCAGGTCGACTCGTTCCACGGCTCTTCCCCTTTTATCGCCGATCTCTCGGAGATTGAACTCCCCATTCGACACGGAGAGGGCCGACTCATGCTCTCCGAATCGACCCGCATCGGAACGGGTTTTAAATCCGCGGTGGCCTACGTCGAAAATCCAAACGGAAGCCACGCCTCGATCGCCGGAATTACCGATCCGACGGGTCGGATTTTCGGAATCATGCCCCACCCCGAAGCATTCCTTCGTCCCAGCCAGCATCCCGGATATTTTCGGAACCTAGTCCACGGGAAAAACCAATCTACCTACGGCGACGGATTTCGCTTCTTCGAAAATGCTTTTAAAGGAGCCCGCACACTATGACCGAAAAAACGACGCACCTCTTTCCAAAACGCGCCCTCCTCTCCGTGTCGGATAAAACTGGACTCATCCCCCTTGCCCGCGCCCTGCGCGCGAAGGGCTGCGAACTCTACGCGAGTGGCGGTACGAAGGCCGCGATCGAGGCCGAAGGAATCGAAGTCCTCGCCGTCGAAAAAATCTCGCGCTCCTCGGAAGCCTTCCAGGGGCGCATGAAAACCCTTTCGTTTCCCATTTTTAGCGGCATTCTCGCTCGGCGCGGCGACGCCTCCGACGATGCCGACCGAGAAAAACTCGGAATTTCACTCATCGACGTCGTGGTCGTTAACTTCTATCCATTCGAAAGGTCGGCGGGAAGCGCGACCGCCCTCGATCCGGTTCTAACCGAGCTCATCGATATCGGCGGACCATCCCTCGTACGTGCCGCGGCGAAAAATCATACTTCGGTCCTCGTCCTTTCCGAGCCCGCACTCTACAGCCGGGCGATCCGGGAACTCGAGAGTCCCGCGGGGATTTCTCCCGAGCTCCGGAAAGAGGCGGCGCATGCCGCTTGGCAAGGCGTCGCCCATTACGACGCCGTGATTGCGCGGGTCTCCGGTCTCGACTCGGGCGGATCCTCCGCACTTCGTTACGGTGAAAACCCGCATCAAACCGCGGAATTCTTACTCACGCCGTCGGGCGGGAGTCCGATCGCGTGGGATTCGCCGTGCACGGAGAGTCCACTCTCCTATAATAACATTCTCGATTTTTCGGCGGGTTTCCGCCTTCTTTCGGATCTCGCGAATTGGAAACCCGAAGCGGCGCACGCCGTAATCATTAAACACCAGAATCCCTGCGGCGTGGCGAGCGATGGCGACGGACGAATCGACGCGGCCCTCGAAATGGCGTGGGCGTGCGATCCGGTTTCGGCGTTTGGTGGAATGATCCTCCTCTCGAAACCGCTCGATATGCCGACCGCGCAGTTTCTGGAACCGCGATTCATCGAAGGCATCGCGGCTCCCGAACTCTCACGCGACTCCTCGCCCCTTTCACTCCTCGCGACGAAACGAAAGAATTTAAAAGCCATCCCCATCCGCGACGTTACCTTCCAGGAAAAAATCTGCGAAGTCTCGGTCCCGGGAGGAAAACTAATCCAAGCCGCCGATGCCTTCGCCCTGGAAAAATTCGAAGTGAAGACCGGTGAAACTTGGTCGGCGGCCCAGAACGAGCTCGCTCAGTTCGGTGTTTTTGCCGCGAAGAGTTTAAAATCGAACGCGATTGCGATTGTGGAAACTCCCTCCGAAGGTCGATTCCGAATGATTGGTACTGGCCAGGGCCAGCCGAACCGCATCGAAGCGCTGGCGAAACTTGCGATCCCGCGCGCCCGGGCGATTCTCGAGGCCGAAGCGAAGGCGAGCGGCGGCGGGAGCGAGGTTTTTGTGAAAACTCGACTCGCCGAATCGATTTTGATTAGCGACGCCTTCTTTCCCTTCGCCGACGGAATCGAAGCGGCGGCGGAAGCGGGAATTCGGTTTGTGGTTGAGCCCGGAGGCAGTCTCCGGGATAATGACGTGATTGCCCGCTCGAAAGACTTAGGCGTAAGCCTCGCGTTTTCGCACCGACGGCATTTCAGACACTAAATAAAAAGGGAAACGCATGGGCACGTTAAAATCGGGAACGACTAAAGGACGCCTCTCCTACCGCGAGGCGGGCGTGGACCGAGTCCTGGCCGATAAACTCGTCGACCGAATCCACGCGATGACCGGCAACCGAGATAAAAAAAAGAAACCGAAGGCCCTTCGTTCCGAAGTCGGCGGCTACGCTGCCCTCTATGAACTTTCTAAAACCCAGTGGCTCGCGTCTTCGACCGACGGAGTCGGGACGAAGTTAAAACTCGCTTTTGAACTCGGTATCCACGATACGGTCGGCATCGACCTCGTCGCGATGTCGGTGAATGACCTCCTTTGCGTCGGCGCGAAGCCCCTCTTTTTTCTGGACTACCTCGCGACGGGAAAACTCGAACTCGATACCTCGACGGCGGTGATCGAAGGAATTCAGGAGGGTTGCACGCGCGCGGGAGCCCTGCTCGTCGGCGGCGAAACCGCCGAAATGCCCGGTTTTTATAAGGCCGGCGAGTACGATCTCGCGGGATTCGCGGTGGGACTCGTCCACCCAAAAAAAGCGCTACCCTCGAACGTGAAGGCGGGCGATCTCCTCGTCGGCCTCCGATCGAGTGGATTCCACAGTAACGGTTTTAGCCTCCTCCGGAAGATTGTGAATCAGTGGAGACCGGAACACACGAATCTCCCTTGGGCTAAAACGCGCGCGGCGCTTTTGAAGGAACTCCTCGCGCCGACCGAGATTTATACCGACGCCCTCATGCCGGCGCTCGATAAGAAACTTTTCCAAGGACTCGCGCACATTACCGGCTCCGGATTCTTAAACCTCCCGCGCATGGGCGAACACGTCTCGTACGAACTCGAAATGCCGGGTGTCGCGGCGCTCCCACGCGTTTACGAGTGGCTTGCGAAAACCGATGCGGTTTCGATCACCGAGCGCTTAACGACTTTTAACTGCGGACTCGGAATGGTGGGCGCGGTCCGCCCGAAAAACCTCCGGGAAGTCATCGCGATCGCCGAGCGGGCGGGCGTCGAAGCGATGTTCGTGGGCGAGGTGATTCCGAATACGAAAATCAAAGGGAAAAAATCGGAGAGCCTGGTGATTGTCCATTCTGAAGAAGGACGATTCGAACTTCAGGAATAGATCTGTTAAGACCCTTCCATGACTTCCCCCTCCTTGAGCGTTTCCCCCGAAGATGTCCTGGCCGCCGCCGTTCGCATTCGTAACCACGTCGTCCGTACGCCGGTACTCACTTCACCCGCCGCCGATGCCCGAACCGGGGCGAAGGTCTATTTCAAGTGCGAGAATCTCCAGCGTATCGGCGCCTTTAAATTTCGGGGCGCCGCGAACGCCTTACTCCAACTCACTTCCGAAGAACGGAAACGGGGCGTCGCTGCCTTCTCATCTGGGAATCACGCCCAGGCGATTTCCCTGTGCGCGACCGAACTCGGTATTCCTTCCCTCGTGGTCATGCCCGCAGACGCCCCCCCGGCAAAAATTAAAGCGACTCGCGACTACGGAGCGGAAGTGGTGCTCTACGACCGACTGAAAGAAGACCGAGAAAAAATTGCGGCCGACCTCGTGCGCACCCGCGGAATGGTTCTCGTCCCCCCTTACGATCATCCGCAGGTGATGGCCGGTCAGGGCACGGCCGCGGTGGAGCTTTTCGAGGAGGTCGGAACCCTCGACTATTTATTCGTCTGCGTGGGCGGC
>JANXTV010000037.1 GCA_025352185.1 Oligoflexia bacterium | reverse complement strand
GCGATCGGGAGCGCCGACCTTCTGTCCCAGGAGGGAAAGCTTTTCGACCGCGGCTTTCGCGGTGGCTTCGTCCATCCACGCGCCTTCGCCGTGCGAGAGTCGATCGAGATCCGCCGCGAATGCTGCCTTAATCTGCAGGATCATGGCTTCCACTCGTTTTTTAATCGCCGCGCTTTCGATTTTACTGACGTACGCTTCCGCGAGCGCATAGCCGAGGCTCGACTCGATCCGGTCTGTGCAGTCCTTCGATTTCGCACGGGGGACCTTCTGCCCGTTTAAGTATCGATTCCAGAATCCGAACGCAAGCGCTTCGCTCTCCGGACTCGCGGACATCGCGGCGCGATTCAGTAAATTCCACTTCAAATAGGTCTTCAGGTCCTCAAGCTTCCATTTCGAAAAGACGTCGCTCAGATTCCGGTAGAAGTCCGGCTCGGACACGTTCAGTTCGGTGACGTCCTTAAGTCCGAGCGCGCCGAAATAGGCGTTCCAGTCGAAGGCCGGGGCGAGGGCCACGAAATCGGTCCGCTTGATCGGGTGATTCGTCTTCGCCGGGTCGTAGCGTTCATCCAGGGGGAGCGCTTTCGTCGCGAGGAACTTTTCGATTTCGAAAATGGTCGACGAGGCCTGGGTGGCCGCTGGGCGAGCCATCCCGTTTAGGACAAAGAGATCGGCGACGTAGGTCTCAAATTTCGCGATCACTTCGAGGGATTTCGTGTCCGTTTTTAAGTAATAGTCTTTATCGGGAAGGGACATCCCACCCGCGGCGGCGATAGCGATCATCCGCTTCGAGTCATTCGGATCCACGCCGGACGCGAATCCGAAAAGTCCGCCCGATCCCATAATATGCAGAGCCGCGAGCCGTTCCGCGAACGCGGCGCTGTCAGCAACCCCACCGATTTCCGCAAGTTCCGCATCCAGGATGGCTTTCGACTTTTCCGCGGTAGCGCTCCGGGACATGCAGCTCGCGTACTGGTCGCCGAGGAGTTTCGCGTAAGTTGCTTTCACGCGGAAATCGCCTTTCGAATAGGCGAAGAGAATATCGTGAAGGACCAGATCGGTCTTATCGCTTAGGCCCGAGCTCTGATGGTAAATCGAACTCCGATCGGAAGGGATCACAGTCCGGTCGATCCAGCTCCCGCACGCAAACTGATAGAAATCGCCGCAGGGTTCGACGGCTTTCAGCGCGGTGGCGTCGAGAATTTCCGGAATGACGGGCAGCTTCGAGGCGGAGGCGACCGAGGAAACGAGCAGGCCCAGGGCCAAGCAAACCAAATATTTTTTCATGGGGGTGCTATATCGAAGCACCGAGAAAAAAGAAACCGAGGTAAAGCCTACTCCGCACTTTCCCTCGGTCTTCGGTAACTACCCGTAACTATTAGCCGAGACCTCGATTTACGGGACCCCTTTAGGCGGGCCTTCTATTTCGATAAAATTCAGGGAGTTAGCCACCCTCCCGGCCCATAGAAAAAGAACCTCGGAATCGCATCACTTTTAAACGCCATTGGCTTCTTCCGCGTGGTTCGAGCTCTACAATGAACCGATTCCCTGAGTTACCTCATTGAAGAAGGACGTGAACTCCAAACCCCAGTAAAGTACCGAACGGCTTAAGCTGGAAGTTCACTATTTCGCCGCCTCGATAAGAATTAAAAGTGGGACCTCCGTCGAAGGAAAAAATGACGAAGTCGTCGATGGCATAGTGAACCCCCACGGTCGCCCCGACGAAGAAAAAATGGGCACTCGAGGATTCTCCGATGCCCGCTAATGGACCCAAATGAATTCCCTTCGCCAAGGTCCCGGCGATATTCCATTTCCAGACCCCACCGAGCGTCCAGGAGAAGTTCTTTTCCCAGCTCGGGATCGCAATCAACGAATCGACCGATGAATTCTGAAAGGTATGGCCGATGTTTAACGAATCGGATGTGGTGAACGTACTCGTACTGGACCATCCCAGAGTCCACCGGTTTTCGGCGAGGGGACTGGCCTGAGCGGCCTCTGTGGAAAAAAATAGAGTCAATATGATCACCCATTTTTGAATCACTGAATTCATCCGGAAGGCTCCCCTTTATCTATGTTTAAAATCTCTATTCAGGTGAGTGGGGGAGACCGAAATTAAATTACAAATAAATCGAAATTATTTCACAGATCTTCCCAACGTCGGAAAATCGACAACCTAATGGCGTTTCCCGACGGACTTGCAGTTATACATCACTTACGGGGTTAAGCCCTCACCCAAGGAGTCGGTCTTCCATCCTCGTAGGCTGGCCATTCGGGATCGTGCGTAAGAACCTCAATTTCATTTTGCTCGTTAAGCAAAACCGTATCTTCGATTTTAATTCCGGGCAGCGAAGGATTCCAGGCGTAGGCGACATTCGGGCGACACTTCCAGTGATTTCCGGGAACGGCGATCGACTCGCGTGAGAGGTAGCCGGTCGGTCCGCCCTGATGGTGTTTTCGAATTTCTGGCCCGTGTCCCAGCGCTTCGTACCGATTTCCAAGCAGGGCGTAAATTTCTGCCAGCGTCTTTCCCGCGCGCATTCCCGCGAAGGCTTCCGCCTCGACCTTCGTCACGACCTTTATGGCCTGGAGCTCAGACTCCTGGAGGGGGCGGAAGAAAATCTGGCGCGTGAGATTCGCGAAGAGTCCCCCGCGTCTCCCACAGAATACCATCATCGCCCGTTCACCCAGGGGGGCTTCGGTCGCGACCGGGTGGCGAAAACGTTCTACCCGCGATTCACCGCCGACGAGAGTGAGGAGCGGATGAATTCCTCGCGCCCACAGTGCCTTGGCGCCGATTCCGGCGAGTTCGACTTCGGTCATTTCGGGAGTGGCCGCCGCGAGGGATTCCGTCATTGCACTCGCGGCATCGTTTCCGAGACTAAAGTACCGCGCGATTTCGTCCGGAGCGAGACCCCGTTTTAGTTCGATCAGTTTTTCGGGGAGCGCACACTCTCTTCCGGTCGGCCGATCGCTCGCGATCATTCGCCCGGAAGCGGTAGCGACCGACCGTATAAATTGATTTATCGCCTCGAGGTTTTCCCAGGGGAATGCTTTCACTGCGTACGCTTCCGGAACTTCCTCTTCGACTAAACGGTCACGTTCGATATCGTTCGTGAGCACGTAGGCTCGGTCCGGGGTGATGAGGACTTCCGCGATGCCTATTTCGCTCGAGAAAATGACGGCACTATCTCCACCGTCCGTAGCCCATGAGAACCAATCCACTCCGCGGAGACGGACTCCGGCGAGATAAAATTCGCCGATCACCTGACGAACCTTTTCTATTTTTACTGATAGGTTATTCATAACTTGGCTCCGGGACGAGTAGGGTGGGCTGGATATTGGTAGCGCGGGCGTAGCGTTCCGAGACGCGCTTACCGAGTGCCGCGGCTTCGCCGGGTTCACAAATTGCGACGATCGAGCCGCCAAATCCGCCGCCCGTGAGGCGGGCCCCGAAAATCTTTCGTTCTTCTCGGCAAAGATCGACCAGGATGTCGATTTCCGAAATCGAAACGGCGTAGTCATCCCGCATCGATTGGTGGGATTCGTAGAAGAGACGACCGAGTGCGTGTGGATCGGCCGCGCGAATTGCGGCTACCGCCTTATGCACTCGGGCATTTTCGGTGAAGACGTGGCGAGCTCGCTTTCGAAAGGGTTCCGGAAGTGCGTCGATCCGGGCGAGTCCGTCCGTCCCGAGATCCCGCAGCGAGTGGATTTCCAGCCGCGTGCACGCTTCCTCACATTCCGCCCGGCGTTGATTATAGTCGCCCCCCGAATTTTGGTGCGCGAGTCCGGAGTTAATCACAATCATTTCAAACGTCGGCGGGAGGGCGACCCGTTCGTAATTTAAGTCGCGAGTATCGAGGAAGAGAGCTTCGCCCGCACTCGCGAAGCTGCAGGCCATCTGATCCATGATTCCGATTCGCGCTCCCACGAAATCATTTTCGATCGCCTGACCGAATCGGGCCTTCTCTAGATCATCAAAACGTAGCTGAAACGCCGTACGCATCGCGTGGAGAAAACTCATTTCCAGAGCGGCGCTCGAAGAAAGGCCGCTGCCCTCGGGAACGCTCGACGTAATCGTAGCCGTAAATCCCCGAAACTTAAATCCGCGTTCAGCGAGGAGCACCGTTGCCCCCCGAATATAGTCGGCCCAGTCCTTTTCTTTTCGTTCCTCTCCGAGCGTATAGTCGACGCTTCGCTCTTGTCCCGAGTCGGGGTCGGGTTGGGCACGCAAACAAACCCGGCGATCTGATCGCGGAGTGATGACGACCCGAGTGGATTGGGGAATGGCGGTGGGAAGGACCCATCCGCCATTATAATCGGTGTGTTCGCCGATGAGGTTTACGCGACCGTGCGCAGTCGCTGAAAACGAAGCTGGGTTAGCCGATATTATTTCGTGATTCATAAGAATCCTTCCCGTAACTCGCGTGCCTTTTCTTCCGGGAGGCTATCGTTTATAAAAACTCCCGCTCCGAGCTCCGTTCCCGCGAGGTACTTTAAACGATCTTTCGTGCGGTACGGCGGATAGATTTGGAAATGAACGTGCGCCTCCGGGTGCGCGAGGCCGTCGTAGGGAGCTTGGTAGAGCACCATTAGATAGGGCTGCGGGCGTTCCCAGAGTTTTTCATGTTTCGTGAGCGTTTCCTTTAGGACTAGAGCTAGACTCTCGAACTCTTCCGGGAGTAAGTCGTGGAGGTAGGCGACCGGCCGAATCGGTGCGATCCAGGTTTCGTAAGGATAGCGGGCGCAGACTGGAATGAACGCCACCGCGCTTTCCGAGCGGGCGATCATTCGGATTTCGCCGCGAATTTCGTTCTGGATCATCTCCTCGAGTAAACCCCGGCCCGCCCTTTCGAAATGAGTTTTCATCTGGGCGATCATTTTAGCCGGTTCGGGTGGAATAAAAGGGTACGCATAAATCTGGCCGTGGGGATGGTGGAGGGTCACTCCCATTTCGACTCCGCGGTTTTCGAACGGGAGAACGTATTTCACGTCATTTCGTTCCCCGAGTTCTCGTGAGCGTTTCGCGATCACTTCGAGAATGAGTCTTACTCGGTCTATTGGTAGGCTAGCGAGCGATGCGTCTGCGTCTTGCGTGAATACGATGACTTCGCATACGCCCTTCGCGGGTTCGGTCGGCACGGAAAGTTCGGGCGATCCGTGGGCTGCTTCCGTAAAGGAAGGGAAGAGGTTTTCAAATACGGCCACTTCGTAGTCACCCGGCGGCATCTCGGTGGGAAAGTCATCCGAGCGAGTGACGGCGAGCGGGGAGTAATCTTTCGGCGGCAGAAACGTACGGTTCTGCCGATGGCTCGCGTACGCCAC